>WRDC01000101.1 GCA_009783635.1 Methanimicrococcus sp.
CTATAATATTTACACGCTCATACGGCCCATATGGACTATATGGACTAAACGGCCCATATGGACCATAAAGTCCTCCCAGAGTATGGCATAAGAATGCAATACAGCATGATGTAAACCCGACACCGTAAAGAAAAACCCTCATTTCAAAATTATATTTTTTCTTTAGAACAGAATAAAGAACAAGATGAGAAATAATGCCTATAATGCACAAGATGAGCGGTATAAATACTATTATTCCCTCTCGGGAGTCTATTGTTCCGCCTAACCGTGTATACGTAAAGACAATACCTGACAAAAGATATGACAGAACAACACATTCTATTAAAGGAATTATGTGCCGCTTCTTTGATATTTGGATTATGATATCATCTCTTATTTTCCAACGAAATCGATCTCATAGCTAAACGATTCATATAGGAGTTAAAGTATATAAAACCGCATACAGGTTACGCAATATTCTATTTTTTAGGTATTGAAATTTGGTGTCCGTATTATTCAAAAAATCTCAAATATAAGAAAAAAATCCTCTTCCGCTCATGACTTTTAATTTTTATAAATCCCGACTTAAGAACAGCCAAACAAATGATTCGCCGCGAATCTGAACAATTACTGAACGATTATATACTATTACTTGCAGTAATAATCAGTATGCAAATCCCAACGCCTGAAGATTTAAAGAAGAAAAGGATAGAACTCGGTCTGACCCAGAGTGATTTGGCGAAACGGGCAGGCGTCAGCCAGCCGCTGATTGCGCGCATCGAAATGAACGATGTTGACCCCCGTTTGTCCACCGTTGGGAAAATAATAACGGCGCTTGATGAAGTCAAAAAAGAGCAGCAGATCGTTGCTAAAGATATTATCAGCTCTCCCGTCATTCACGTCTTACCGGCGCAGCCGCTGGAAGAAGCTATCATGATTATGAATTCAAAAGGAATCTCCCAACTTCCGGTCATTGAAAACGGCGTTCCTGTGGGCAGTTTGTCCGAAGGGGCGGTTGTCAAAACCATCGCCGTTAAAAAGTCGCTTTCGGGAATGAAAGTGTCGGACTTGATGGAAGAATCGTTTCCGACGGTCCCGCAGACGGCTTCCGTTTTAACGGTCTCTCACATTTTAGAGCGCAGCCCGGCCGTCCTTGTGATGGATAAAGGTGTTGTCACGGGTGTCATTACCAAAAGCGACATCATGAAAATCGTAAACGGATGAGACTGAGAATTTCCCCCTCCTCCCTCCTGCTTCATTCCAATCTTTGTTTTTATCAAATTTTATTTTTTACTAAATTTTATTTTTACTAAATTTCGAAAGAAAAAAACAAAAAATGATTTTTTTTGAAAAACTCAGGGAATACATTTATTATTTTGAGTTAATTATTCGTTGAAATCCAAAATTTTGAAATTCGATTAAATTCGAATTCGATTAAATTCGACCTGATTTAAATCCGTTTCAAATTAAATTCACAAATCAATATCAGGTGTAATCTATGATTAAAACCGAAGACAAGTTAATGATGATGCCGGGACCCGTTGAGGTTCCGCACCGCGTTTTAATGGCGATGGCCAAACCGATGATCAACCACCGCGGCAAAGAGTTTTCCGCGATTTACGATGAATGCCAAACAATTTCAGCCGACCTTTTTAAAACAAAAGCCGAAAACATTTCCATTATTACCGGCTCAGGAACGGCCGGCATGGAGGCTGCGGTCGGCTGCCTGAACAATAAAAGCGATAAGATTTTGGCGATCGAAAACGGAAAATTCGGTCAGCGCTTTAAGAAGCTGGCCGGCAAATACGGAACCGTTGTCCCGCTCGAATTCGAATGGGGAAAATCCGTGGATTTGGCCGCCGTTGAAGAAAAGCTCGCCGCCGGCGATATTAAAACGATTACAATGGTGCACAATGAGTCGTCCACCGCGATTCGAAACCCTGCGCCCGAAATCGGCGCGCTGGCCAAAAAATACGGCGCTTACTTTATTTTAGACGTTGTCTCCTCCCTCGGCGGCGATGACATCCGAGTCGATGACTGGGGCGTTGACATTGCCGTTACGGGTTCACAGAAATGTCTTGCCGCTCCTCCGGGCATTTCCATTGTCGCGGCCGGCGAACGCGCGCTCGCGGAAATGGAAAAAGTGACAACACGCCCGTACTATCTGGACTTGGTCGCCTACCATAAAAGCGCGTCCAAAGACCTGAAAGAAACGCCCTACACGCCTGCCGTTTCTTTATTTTACGCCCTTTTGGAAGCCCTCCGGATCGTTACCGAAGAAGGTTTGGAAAACAGAATTGAAAGGCACTATCTGATGACACAGGCTGTCCGCGATGCCGTCACCGCCATTGGTATTGAAATGTTCCCGCATCTGAACGAAGTCAGCGCGTATTCCAACACGGTCTCCGCCATGAAAGCGCCCGCGGGCATCAACGGCGAAGACATTAAGAAAGCCATGAACAAGAGAGGAGTTATTATCAGCGGCGGCCAAGACGAACTGAAAGGAAAAATTTTCAGGATCGGCTCCATGGGCGCGACGACCCCCACAAACATCATGACAACTTTGGCCGAATTGGAACAGGTTCTCTGCGACATGGGCGTCGTTGAGGCGCCGGGTGCCGTTATGGATATTGCCGGCGAAACAATGGCAAAACTGTATGAATAATTTTTGTATCATTTTGTATCATTTTTGTATCAATGATGAAAAAGCGAGAAGAGGAGTCTAAATGGTTAAGAGAGCAATTCTTTCCTATTCCGGCGGACTGGATACGTCCGTCTGCATTCCGATGCTGAAAGAGGATTACGGTTTTGATGAAGTCATCACTGTTTCCGTCGATGTCGGCCAGCCGGAGCATGAAGTCAAAGCCGCCGAAGAGAAGGCAAAAAAGATCAGCGACAAGCACTTTACGGTGGACGCCAAGGAAGAGTTTGTCAATGATTACATTTTCCCGCTGATTAAAGCCAACGGCGATTATGAAGGCTATGTGATGGGCACGTCCATCGCGCGCCCTCTGATCGCTAAAAAAGTTGTCGGAATCGCCGAAAAAGAAGGCGGCGCTGCGTTTGCTCACGGATGTACCGGTAAAGGCAACGACCAGCTCCGCTTTGAAACGATTTTCCGCGGCGCGGGATTGCCCGTGATTGCGCCGATGCGTGAACGCAATTTGACCCGCGAGTGGGAAATTGAATACGCCAAGCGCCACAACATTCCGGTGGCGGCAACGAAGGACAAACCGTGGAGCGTTGACGAAAATCTCTGGAGCCGCAGTATCGAAGGCGGCCGGCTGGAAGACCCGAACTTTATCCCGCCGGAAGAAATCTATGAATGGACCGTGTCTCCCGAAAAAGCCCCCGACAAACCGACACTCATTGACATCGGATTTGAAAACGGTGTCCCTGTGTCTTTGGACGGCAAAAAGATGAGCGGTTATGACCTGATTAAGAAGCTCAACCAAATCGGCGGCGAAAACGGCGTCGGCAGATCCGACTTAGTGGAAGACCGCGTTCTCGGCCTGAAGGCCCGCGAGAACTACGAACATCCCGCGGCAACCATTTTGCTCAAAGCCCACAAAGATTTGGAACAGCTGGTGCTGACCCGCGCCGAGCTCAAATTCAAGGCCGGCGTTGACGCGCAATGGTCGGAATTGGCTTATCAGGGCCTTGTGGATGAGCCGCTTTACGCCGATTTAAACGCATTCATTGACAAAACGCAGGAACGCGTAACGGGAACCGTTAAAGTGAAGCTTTACAAAGGCAGTTTGACCATTGTTGCCCGTGAGTCTTTGTTTGCGCTTTATTCCGAGGATTTGGTGTCCTTTGACAGCCAAACCATCGACCAAAAGGATGCGGAAGGCTATTGTAAATACCACGGCTTCCAAGCGCGGATGTATCAAAAATTAAAGAAAAAGTGAAAGCTGAAAGTAAAAGTGATTGGCAAACCCCCTTTTCATTTGATTTCAGGAAAAGGTTATTAAAGGAATAATCATTTTTACGGTTCATTCAAACGTTTATTATCGAAGAATATAACGCTTTATCATAATGCCCCGGCATTCTGATTTTATTTATGTTTATTTCATATTGATTCATATTCATATTAATTCACATTCACATTGATTCAAATTCACATTGATTCATATTCATATATTCATATTGATTATTCATACACAGGTGAAAAAAATGGCATTGAAGAAAGGAGATTTTATCAAACTCAGCTACACCGGAAGAATGGAAGACGGAAAAGTCTTTGACACCACCGATGAAGCCGTTGCGAAAGCTGAAAACGTTTACACGCCGCAGGGCCTTTACGGCGGCGATGTCGTCGTTATCGGCTGCGGTCACACGATTGCGGGTCTTGACAAGGAACTGGAAGGCAAAAATGCCGGCGATGAAGGCAAAGTGACCATCGGTCCGGAAGAAGCTTTCGGTATGCCCCGCGAAGACTTGATCCAGTCCGTCTCGACTTCAAAATTCAAAGACGGCCGCGCTCAGGTCGGCATGGTCATTGAACAGGATGGCCGCCAAGGCGTTGTGACAAAAGTCCTCGGCCGCCGCGCGACAATCGACTTCAACAGTCCGCTGGCCGGAAAAAACGTTGTCTACGATTTCAAGATCGAAGCCGTTTTAGAAACCGACGACGACAAAATCAAAGGCCTTTTCGCGCTTTA
>WRDC01000102.1 GCA_009783635.1 Methanimicrococcus sp.
AGACTATGCAAAAGCAGACTATGCAAAAGCAAACAATGTAAAAACAGGCCATGCAAAAGCAGGCCATGCAAAAGCAGACAATGCAAAAGCAGACAATGCAAAAGCAGACTATGCAAAAGCAGACTATGCAAAAGCAAACAATGTAAAAACAGGCCATGCAAAAGCAGGCCATGCAAAAGCAGACAATGCAAAAGCAGACAATGCAAAAGCAGACTATGCAAAAACAAATTATTTAAAAACAGATGGGGCGCCGCAGGCACCCCCAAAAACGCCGAGCGGACTTACCCGCTCTGAAAAATTGAAACCGTCGCCGAAGAGGGCATTTTTTTAATATTCAGGGTCCATTCCGTCAATTGTCATGAAGGCGGATTCCATTTCTCTCTTTTTCTTGACGCGGTCTTTGCTGTCTCTTTCCATACCGATCGCCTGAATGGCGCCTTCGTAAAGGCTTTCCAGTTCTTCGGCGGAGTTTAATGTCAAAACGCACAAAGCTTCGGGCAAACTGCCGTTTTCAACGATGATGCCTTTGAAAACGTGACCGATCGCGCCGGACAGTTTTTCGACCTCGTTTGTGATTTCTTCCATACTGAGGTATTTTTTGTCTCCTTTTAAAATGATCATGGCACGGCCGCCTTCTTTATAGGCGTCCGTTGAGAACAGAAGGCCTCGCGGGGAAAGGCAGTTTTGAATCACGGTCCGGATCGGCATTTCGTTTTCGGCTTTGAAATAACCGATGGTTGCCAGACCGGCACCGGCGCTCATCACCGTCTTAAAGTCACCCAAGTCGGTCACCATCATCATTTCGCTGTCCAAAGAGTCGAGCAAGAACAAAATCCGGCGGGCAATCATCGAGTTGATGCCGTCATAGGCTTCCTGAACGTTTCCGCCAATGGATTTCAAGTATTGGTTGTCGGCTAAAATAATGCCGTCGCACGACCCGTCGCGGAGTTCTTTTAACATGAAAGCGGCGTTTTGAAGGTAAAGCGTCCCTTCTTCCCGAAACGGCAGCACAACGAACGCGTAAACGGGGAAATTGTGGGACTTTTTGATTTCTTCAATCAACGGCGGCGTAAAAGAGGATCCCGTTCCGCCGGAAGCGGATGTAATGACGAAAGCGACATCGAAACTGCCCCTTTCTTCAATGGCTCTTAAAATATTTCCTTTCTGTTGTTCAAAAACTTCCTTACCGATGTTGCGGTTGGCGCCGACGCCGTGAAGGTTTCTGATATGAACTCTGTCCTTTGCCTTTGTGAATCTCATTTCTTTCAGGTCGTTGATGGCCGTATTGATGGCAATGGTCTGGACATTACTCTGGTATTGGTGTTTTGAAAAATATTTGGACAGACCGCCGCCGGCTTCTTTGACATTGGAGCCTCTGTTCATCGCCTGTTTATTAATGGCATCCAAAATTCTGTTGCCGCACTGGCCGTTTCCGACAATTAAAACATTAAGCAAAATGGAATCCTCCGCAAATTTAGACTGTTTTGAAATATTCAAGTCCGAAAATAATAAGTTTTCGTTTTATTGTATTTGTTTCTTCTGATTAGCAATTTTCTTATATATATTTGTTCTTCCGGAATTTTCAGAGCCAAAAGGCTCCTTTTTCGAAAAATGAGCGGCGGTCTCGGCTGACAAATATGTCGGCAAATAACGACATCCGCCGATTTTCAAACTTCAGCTTCAAACGGCAAACAATAAAGATAAAAAAGTAAACAAAACCAACAACAGATAGAAAAAAACAGATAACCGGCCGATAAAAAGAAGGGAGTAATTGATGTTTAAAAAAACATCAATTCTTTTTTTCGTTTCGTCCTCAGAATCTGTATTCGTTATGTCTTTTGAGGAAGAAAACGGCCACCAGCGCGATCAATATAAGCGGTATCAGGAGCAGGTACCAATTATCCAAAATTTTTGAAATCGTATTGCTTCCGACTGCCCGAAATACCACAGTTTCCAATCCGCCCGTTTTTGTTGAATTGTTATATGTGTAATTATAGCCGGCCGTCACTTCATAATAACCTTCGGCCGCCGCAGACAATGAATAGTGAATGGTTCTTTCGTTGTTCGGTGTCAGATAGTCGATATAGACGGTTGCTTTGTTACCGTTGACGATAATGTCCTTTCCGCTGATGATTGCGTTTTCCGGCAGCATAAATTCAACACTGATAAATTGCGCGGGCATTGTTCCTGTATTTCTCACAACAATGGTCCCGTCGATTTTTGAGCGTGTATAATAATCAACTGTATTTCCGCTCATCGGGGAGCTGGTAAATGTTAATGCCGCCAAGTCGCTGACATTGATTGCCACACTGTTGGCCTGTGAATAGTCATATTTTACACCGAGGCTGTTTTCAGCGGTTGCCGTCGATACCGGCAGTTTCTTGTTGTCTCCGGTTTCAACGACTTTTAATTGGTAGACCAAATAAGTGTTGTTGGTGTTTTTGTTGATGGTTTGATTGACCGTATTGTTAACGGTTGTTGCCAGCATCTGGAAGTTTCGATGCGCGTCATTATCAAAGTACTCGTTAATATTGACGTTCTTGGCATCATAATTTCCGGTATTATGGACGTAGACTGTCACGCTTATGATGTCGCCGACCGAAATGTTTTCCGTGGGCGTTACCACTTTTGTAATCACCAGATTCGGTCTTCCGGCGCCAGTGGCATTACCGTGCCCGCCGGTAATATATCCGGAGTTCGTCACATTTGCGTTTGTCCATATTTCCAATTTGGCCTCATTCCATCTGGTTTCCCTCAGATCGATCACTTTGACGGTATAATTGCCATCTGTTGTATTAAAGCTCCAAGTGCCGTTTAATGATAATCTTGTACCGTTGACTCTTGTCCAATCGTCATTTTTCCATTCCCAAAGGCTGAGTGAAACATTTCCGGACACCGTGCCGTTGTCATCTGTCGATACACCGATTGTATCCGCTTCCAGGATGATGTTATTAATCATATAGCCGTTACTGCCCCCTTCAACCCAATGGGTTGTTTCCCAAGCGGCGGCAGGCGACACCAATGCGGCTAAAAAAAGTGCGGAAAATAAGAGTCCGATTATTATTTTTGCTGATTTCAAATCATTTCCCCTCTTCACGGTGTTTTCGTCTTTTCGTTTTTATACGTCTATGAACTGTTTAATAATTCTCATTTATTTAACGTTATGGATGAATTAAAATTGTAATTGTATAGCCCGATTTTCGTATTTAATCTTTATTTTCGTATTTAATCTTTTCATTTTATAACGTCTAAACTGATATCTATCCATTTCGCCGCGTTCGTAACGGCGCTGAGGGAGATGACATCGACGCCCGTGGCGGCATACGCCTTTAAATTTTCTTTCCGGATGCCTCCGGAGGCTTCCAACAAAACTTTTTCCCGAAGTTGATGTTCTTCCAAGAGCTTGACGGTTTCCATAATCATGCCGGGAGACATATTATCTAAAAGAATGATGTCGGCGCCCAATTTTACAGCGGCGAGCGCCTGTTCTTTGGTGTCGGCTTCAATCTCTATTTTTTTGGTAAAAGAGGTTTGACGTTTTGCTTTCGCAAACGCTCTTTCCATTCCCATGACTTCGATATGATTGTCTTTAATCATGACGGTCTCTGACAAATTTTGACGGTGCGGGTCGCCGCCGCCGTCCAGTACGGCTTTTTTCTCATATTTCCGGATTCCTGGCGTTGTCTTTCGCGTCGCGGCAATCCGTGGCGTCTCTCCGCCGACAATTGTCACATATTCACGCGTGTTGGTCGCAATGCCGGACAATCGGGATAAAAAGTTTAATACGGTCCTTTCCGCGCGCAAAATGGCGACAAAATCTCCGTTCAGCTCAAAAAGAACATCGCCTGCGGCGGCGGTCTCTCCGGCCGCCTTCTTTTGCTCATAAGAAATTCCCAAGTAATTCAGTATCGCCGCGGCGATTTCAATTCCCGAGACAACACAGTTTTCTTTCACAAAAATAACCGCGTGAACATTTTTGCTGTCAGCGAGCGTGCAGGAGACATCTTCATCTCTTAAATCTTCTTCAAGAAAATTCTCGATTTCTTTTATCAATATCATTGTCTTCTGCCGCCTTTTTGGAAATTTTCGTTTTTCGGTGTTTTTCAGGTTTAGGATTAAATTAGGATTTTGGGATAGATTTTCAAGCATGTTTTAAATCATTTATGCTGAAACATTCGATTTTAGAATTAAATATTTTTCAGTCGGTCAGAAAAAGCAAAAGACATAAAAATACGAACAACAAAGAACCCTCATTCTTTACAGCTTTATTCATTTTAATTCAATTTCGGGGTTCTGCACAAATGATTAAAATCGGCGTCATCGGATGTGGTTTCATCGGCTCTCAGGTCTGTACGGCGATTGATTCCGGCGCCGTTGAAGCCGAGCTTTCCGGAATTTTTGATAATTCGGAAGAGAAAATGGATGCGATACTGGAAAGCCTGAAATCCGCCTCTCCCCGAAAATGCACGCCGGACGAATTGATCGACAGATGCGATTTAATCGTAGAATGCGCTTCTCAGGAAGCCGTTTTAAAATACGCACTTTTGGCGGTTCAAAAAGGAAAGGACATGATGATTTTAAGTGTCGGCGCGCTCCAAAACCCCGATTTCCGTTCGGCTCTTCAAAAAGAGGCGGCGGCGAA
>WRDC01000103.1 GCA_009783635.1 Methanimicrococcus sp.
AGAAGATTGTTCCAAAATTCTGTCCGGTTTGATGACAATCCGGAAAGAAGGGATGCAAATGCTTGATTTCAGTTATGAGGACATTCATATTTCTTTAGAATCCCGTCTGATTGACATTATCGGTGAAGACGCGGGCGGCAGGATGCACTCGGGGCGCTCGCGCAACGACGAAGTCGCAACTTGCATCCGGTTTGCCCTGCGCTTTGAATTGCTGTCTCTCTTGGACGATTTGATCCGGTTGGAAAACGTATTGACCGCTTTGGCGGATAAGCATATCTCTACGCTGATGCCGGGTTTTACACATCTGCAGCATGCGCAGCCGACGACTTTCGCTCATCATTTGGCGGCGCATGCCGATGCCTTTGAACGGGATATCGAAAGAGTCATTTCCGCCTACAGCCGCGTCAACATCTGCCCGCTCGGGTCGGCCGCTTTCGCATCCACCGGATTTCCGATCGACCGTTACATCACCGCGCAGCGTCTCGGGTTTACCGGTCCGATGGCCAACTCAATGGACGCCGTCAGCAGCCGCGACTTTTTAATCGAATGCGCGGCCGCCTGTTCCAACATTATGATTCATCTGAGCCGGATGGCCGAAGAATTGATTTTGTGGTCCGGCTCCGAATTCGGTTTTGTCGAATTGGATGATACTTACGCTTCCACTTCTTCGATTATGCCGCAGAAGAAAAATCCGGATACCGCCGAATTGATGCGCGGAAAATCCGGAACTGTTACCGGTTCACTGATGTCGCTTTTGACCATATGCAAAGGCCTCCCGCTCAGCTACAACCGCGATTTGCAGGAAGCAACGCCCCATATCATTAAAAGCGTAAGCGTCACGACCGCTTCCGTTCGCATGATGTCGGATGTTATGGAAACACTGAACGTTCATGAAGACGCGATGGCCAAGCAATCCGTTGCCGGTTTTACAACGGCGACAGAGCTGGCCGATACCATGGTCCGCGACGCGGGCCTTCCGTTTAGGACGGCGCACCAAATCGTCGGGACACTCAGCCGAAGCGGTCTTATTCCGACGTTAAAAGATATTGATAAAGTTTCGGCCGATCTTCTCGGTTATAAACTGTCCGAAAAGGGACTGACCGAAAAAGCGGTCAGCGAAGCATTGGATCCGATGTCGAATGTGAAAAGACGTTCGGTTCTCGGCGGGCCCGCGCCGGATCAGATGCGGGACGCATTGGCGGCGAAAAAGAAGAGACTGACTCTTCTGCAGAAAGAGATTCAGGCAATGGACCGGTCTGTTCAAAATGCTTTGGACGCGCTGATTAAAGAAGTTCAAAAGTCTCTTTAATTTCAAAGTCTCTTTCATTTCAAAGTCTCTTTCATTTCAAAGTCTCTTTCATTTTCGTTTTCATTTTCTCCCTGAAATCCGGGAGAACTCAAAACCTTGATAATCATTTGCAAAATCTTATCGAAAATTTAATAACGGATTCAAATTCATTATGTAAAACAGTCAATTTGTAAAACAGTCAATTCCAAAATCAAATTTATTTCATTTTTTGATTTCGAACCCATTTTTAAAACCGATATGAGGGACATCTATGGCATTTAAAACAGGAGATTTTGTTAAAGTTGAAAAAGACGGTGTTTTCTACGAAGGTCATGTGATTCCGGGGGCCGCCGGATACATTACGCTGAAGATGGTTGGCGGCGGCTATGTCGCCGGATTTTCAGAAAACGAAGTCCGAATCACAATTCTGCCTCCCGTTTCAGTTTTATCGGAGCCGCCGAAAAAGGTTGTCCGAAATGCGGCCAAAGGCGCCGGCATTAAGATCCGGCCCTCCGGCAAAAAGATTACCATTATTACAACCGGCGGAACAATTGCGGTTTATCTGAATCAGGAGACTTGGACGGTTTCCCCTTCCTTTCAGGGCGAAGACCTTCTTTTGGAAGTTCCCGAATTGGAAGGTTTTGCCGACTTTAAAATCCGTGACGTTTTCCACTTGCTTTCCGAAAACATGAAACCGGAAAACTGGAAAGAACTGGCGCAGGTCATTTATGACGAAATCAAAGCCGGAGCCGACGGGATTATTGTAACGCACGGGACCGATACAATGACTTACTCCGCCGCCGCCGCCGCTTACATGATTGATACGCCTGTGCCGATTGTCTTTACCGGCGCCCAGCGCAGTCCGGACCGCCCGAGCAGCGACAATCACATGAATCTGTTGTGCGCCGCCCGCGCCGCCGCCGGCGACATTGCGGAAGTTCTCATCGTCATGCACGGTTCCGTGTCCGATGACTACTGCGCGCTTCACCGCGCTGTCAAAACCCGCAAAATGCACACCTCCCGCCGAGACACGTTTCAATCAATCAACGCGTTTCCGATTGCGAACATGGATTATTTCACCGGCGAGCTGACTTTTTTATCCGATTTTGCCGAGTACGCCAAGCGCGGTGAAAACGCATTGAAAATCACACCGCTGCTTGAAGAAAAGTGCGCCGTCGTCAAATTTGTTCCGGGCGCGAATGCCGCTGTTTTTGATTATTATGTTGAACAAGGCTATCGGGGTATCGTTCTTGAGGGCGTCGGTCTCGGTCATGTTTCAGATGACTGGATCCCGTCTTTAAAGAAAGCCGCCGATAAAAAAATCCCCGTCGTTGTCACTTCTCAGTGCGTTAACGGTAAAACGGCGCTTGGCACCTATGAAACCGGTCTTGCCATGAAAGAAGCGGGCGTCATTGAAGCGGATGACCAGATAACGGAAGCCGTTTTTGTTAAATTGATGTGGCTGCTCGGTCAAGGCTTTGATTATGAAAAAGTGAAAGCGCTGATTTCAACGGAAATGAAAGGCGATATGTCGCCGATGATCCTTGATTGAAAAATTGCAATTGGCGGCGGGGCTCAGGCCGCAATTTTTAGCCAAAATGTATAAGTATATTGAAAGAGTGTACTGTGTTAACAATTGACATGGTATTAATTAGCACAAACACTCTATCGTCTCTGTTTTTTAATATAATGGCATTGTTTACACGGAGCTTTCGGTTCGGCTTGTCCGAATTATAAAATTAACAGGAACAGATCAAATGATTCTCGGAATTCCCGACCCGCTGATTTTGGCGGCCTATCTTCTGTGTTTCTTCGGGGCGATCTGGTGCATGGTTTACGGCCTTCGCCATCTGAATGATACAGATTGATGCACAGGCAAGAATGTTTGTGCCGTAATGAATTGAAAATAATTGTGATTGTTTGTAAATTGTTTGGATTGTAAATTGTTTGAATAAATTATGATAAAATTTTGTAAGGATTTGTTTTTATGGCTAACGGGTTTTCCCTTTCTTCATTGTTTGCATCATCTTCGGACACCGCTTCAGGCGTCAATATGCCGATATTGTTTTTTTTGGTGTTTCTTTATGTCGGCATCACTTTCTGTTTTGCATTGTATGGTTATAAGAAGACAAAAAATGCCTCCGATTTCATGGTCGCCGGCCGAAGGACACACCCCTTGGTCATGGCCATCTCTTACGGCGCCACTTTCATCAGTACCTCCGCAATCATCGGTTTCGGCGGTGTTGCGGCAACATACGGAATGAGTTTGCTTTGGCTGGCTTTCCTGAATATTTTGGTCGGTATTGCCATCGCTTTCCTGATTTTCGGCCCGAAAATGAGAAAAATGGGCAAACAACTGCACGCTTCGACTTTTCCGGAATTTATCGGAAAGCGGTTCGAATCGCGCGGCCTTCAATCATGGGTCGGCATTTTTATTGCTGTTTTAATGCCGCTTTACGCGGCCAGCGTTCTTATCGGTGCCAGCCGTTTCATTGAAACAACGCTCGGCATTCCTTACGAGACGGCATTGATTATTTTCGCGGCCATCGTTGCTCTTTATGTGATTGTCGGCGGTTTGCTTTCTGTTCTTTATACCGATGTTTTCCAAGGCACGATTATGTTTATCGGTATGTTCCTCCTGCTCGTTTTTGCATATGCCAAATTGGGCGGCGTTGTTGAAGCGCATACGGCGCTGACGAATATGGCGCACATGGTTCCCGAATCGCTTCAAGCCATCGGTCATCGCGGGTGGACAATGATGCCGGCGTTTGGTTCACAGTTATGGTGGACAATCGTTTCATCAATGATTATGGGTGTCGGTATCGGTATTATTGCTCAGCCGCAGCTGGCTGTCCGTTTCATGACTGTCAAGGATAACAGATCATTGAAGATCGCCGTTCTCGCGGGCGGCCCGTTCATTTTTATGATGGCCGGCGTCGCGTACATTATCGGTCCGCTTTCCAATGTTTACTTCTTTAGAGAAATCGGTCAGGTCTCGCTGGCGGTTGCCGGCGGCAACATCGATTCCATCATTCCGATGTATATCAACAGTGCGATGCCGGAAATCTTCGTGATGATCTTTTTGATCAGTCTGCTTGCGGCCGCCATGTCAACGGCGTCTTCTCAGATTCATATTATGGGAACGTCCGTCGGTTACGATTTGATCCAAAACGGCATTCTTAAAGGCAAGTCTACCAAAGCGATTCTGTATACGAGAATCGGTATGGTTATCACGGTGATTGCGACAATCATCTTGGCTTTGATTCTGCCCGGCAGTATTATTGCCCGC
>WRDC01000104.1 GCA_009783635.1 Methanimicrococcus sp.
GCTCAATCCGAAAGCGACCGTCTGATTGAAGATTTGGAAATCATCACCGGCGCGCAGCGCGAATTTTTCCACGTTCGGCCGGAAGAGGACGGCGCGACGATGTACGGCCCCCTGCTCCTTCGCGAAGAAACGAAAAGAGGGGCGCGCGACATTCACTGCCAAAAAGATATCGGCGAAGGCGGTTACCAAATCCCCTTCAACGTTGAAAACATTGAATTCCTCAAGCATGACGCGTCCATGATCATCGCCGTTGAGACCGGCGGTATGTATGCCCGTTTGATCGAAAACGGATTCGACGAAAAGTACAACGCGATTTTGGTTCACCTGAAAGGCCAGCCGGCCCGCTCGACGCGCCGGATTATCCGCCGCCTGAACACGGAACTCGGCATTCCGGCAACCGTTTTCACGGACGGTGACCCGTGGTCTTACCGCATTTTCTCATCCATCGCTTACGGCGCCATTAAAAGCGCCCATCTTTCCGAATACATGGCGACGCCGGAAGCGAAATTTATCGGCGTTCAGCCGTCTGACATCGTTGAATATGAACTCGCGACGGACAAATTGTCGGAACAGGACATTGCGGCGCTTCGCAGCGAGCTTTCCGACCCGCGTTTCGAATCGGATTATTGGAAGCAGCAGATCAACCTTCAGCTTGAAATCGGAAAGAAGGCCGAACAGCAGGCGTTTGCCGGCAAAGGTTTGGACTTCGTGACGGATACGTATCTGCCGGACAGGCTGAAAGATTTGGGAATTATTTGATGGGGCGGCCGCGGCATGCGCGCGCGAGCCGCACCGTTTTTGAATGAATCAAAGAAAAATGAGAGGGATGACTTTTCTTATTTTTAAAAACTTAAACGGCATCTCTTTACAGAAAATCAAATCATATTTTCTCTATTAACTTCATTATTCTTCGATTTTGCGCGTTGGACAATTCGCTTGCCCTTGCTTCCAAAGCTTTTGTAAATGCTTCTTTGTTGCTCAAATCAATACAAACCGTCATCCGCTCGGCGTGCTGCGGGATTTCTTTTGCCCTGCAATTCTTAAGATGGGCAATCAGAATCGGAAATATCTTCGCCTGATAATCGCCGTTTGCTTTGCAGAGCAGGGCAAAGACGCTGATGCTGTTGTCAACCGTAATGACGCTTCCCTTTTTGTATGCGGCGAGGATTTCAGGCAATCGGCTGAATACCTCTTCCGGCCTGACCGGCGTTATGTAAGACAACGCCTTCATGCTTCCCCAAACAATCCGGTTGTTTTTATCCGACAATGCCGTTATGAACTCGCCGGCGTAGTCCGCAATCAATTCCGGCTTTCTCTGCCCGATCTCGTATAAAACTTTAATACAGTCATTCGCCATGGCTTGTTCTTTTGATTTTAACCCGCCCGCAATTTCTGAAATCCCTTTCTTGTCCATGCTGCCGCATAATTTCTCAGCAAGTTCAATATTTGGGATTTCATCATTGCGGCCAAGTTTGCAGGCCAATAACTCAATCATCAAAAACACCTTCCGGCCATCTTTTTAATTTTTTAATCTTTTTAATCAAAGTGGTTTTTCCAGTGAGGAAGTTTTTTCATCATGGACAATGCCGCGCTTTCGGCGGCTTCACGGGCCAATCCTTGCGTTTTGATGATAAAGTCGGTCATGTTTTCCTTTTTCTCATCAAAAGACTGCATTGTGCCGTCGGGACGGGCGCAGTAGACGCAATAATCCTTGCTCTCATCACTCATTGCAAAGTCAGACGTGTTCTTCATGGGCATACCGCAGGCGATACATGTTTTCATTCTCTTAATCTCCGAATTATTTAATTTTTTGATACCGGTTTCACTGATCTCATTTCACTGATCTCATTTCACTGATTTCATTTTGTTCTGTTTATTTTGTTGTATTCATTTTACTGCTCATTTTACTGTTTTATCAGCGATAAAAAGCACTCAATTAAGGCGCTTTTGTACCGTTTCAAAACAGAATCTTGCGGCGCGAATAAATCGCCGTTCAGAAGATAATAGTGGATCAGGCCGAGCCATGTGTTAAAAAGCATATGTGGCGGCACATTTTTGACAACCTTTCGGCTGATTTCCCGCTCTAATGCCTGTAATAAATGAATGGATACCATTGATTGGATGGCGATGAATGTGTTTTTCTCTTCTTCCGGCAGGTAAACCGCTTCTTTGACAAGGCGCTTGTAAAAATCTTCGTGTTTGATCAGCACATCGATATGCCTTTCCAAAAGTCTTTCGATGTCGTTGCCGTACTCCGATAATGAATTGAATTCCGCGTTTATATCTTGTGAAAAATTTTCCAACAAACATAACCAAAGGCTCTCAACGGTCGGAAAGTGAACAAATATCGACCCGTGGGAAACATTCGCTTCATCGGCAATGGCGGCTGTGGGCGCGGAAAAGCCTTGCTCTGAATAGACTTTCAACGCGGCGGCGATTATTCTCTCTCTTGTCTGCGCTTTTTGTAACTGTCGTTTCTCTGTCATTGACTAACTTCCAACTCATTGAGTACTTACTCATTAAACACGTCTTGAAATATAAATCTTTTGTAAAACCTGGTTTTGCACAAAAAAAAGTCAGTTTTTACCCCAAAAATACAAAAGGGGAAACGTTTTTTTATGGCGACCCGCGCTTCAGCGTCTCGGACAAATCATACCGCTGCTCTTTTTTCCGCCCGTTTTTCCATGACCTTCAACGCAAGCATCATAGCGATTCCGACAACAGCGCAGCATGACGCAATCAGAAAAGCCGGAAACATGAGGCTGATATCATCGGCAGCGATATTTTTATAATACCCGGCGATTTGCGACGAAATGATTGCCCCGGCGCCAAAGCCCAGCAGCACAAACCCGTAGTTGGTCGCCATGTGCTTCGCCCCGAATATGTCGGCTGTCAGCGACGGGAACGTGCTTAACAGTCCGCCGTAGAAAAAGCCGATCAACGCGATCAAAACATAAATCCAATAACCGTTCACGGAAATGACGAAAAGCGAGAGAACCGCGCTTCCGGAAAGTAAGATAATGATTGTATTCTTTCGCCCGATCTTATCGGAAATTATGCCCCAGAGAAGACGGCCGAGAGAGTTGAACATGGAAACCGCCAAAACACCGATGGTCGCAGTCGCAGCAAGCCCTTTGGCAACCGCGATGGGCTTCGCGAAGCCGATCATCATAAGCCCGCCCATACAAGCTAACATGAATGTGAGGAAGATAAAATAAAACTGCGGATTTTTGAGCATCTCTGTCGGCGTATAGTCTTTGACCGCGTTTGCCGGAGAAGCTTTGGACACAGCGGCGCCTGCCGTCGCTCCTTCGGGCGGATTTTTCAAAAACAGACTGCCGATCGTACATACAACAAAGAATATCGCGCTGAGTACCATGAATGTTTTCGGTTCACCAATGCCCGCGCCGCCATAAGCGGTAATCAAACTCTCAATGATCGGCGTGAACACGACCCCGCCGAATCCGAGCGCGGATACGATGATCCCCGTCACAAGCCCTTTTTTGTGCGGGAACCATTTTTGGGCGCAAGCAATGGTCGTGGAGTATGTAAAACCCATGCCGACACCGCCCATGACACCGTAAGTGACCCACAGCATCCATGAATGGTCAGCCGTCACAAAAGAGGCAAGGAAGAAGCCGGCGCTTAATATGATACCGCCGGCAAACACGACAATGCGGGTCGTATACTTAACAGCCAGCTTGCCGCCGATTACGCTTCCGATGGTCAGCGTGGCAAGCAGGAGAGAAAATGTAAGCCCCGCCGCGGCGTTGTCGCCGCCGAATATACTGTCCGCGATGCCTGTCTGGAATACGCTCCAAATGTATGCGATGCCGAGGGTGAGTTGAATTGCGATTGCTGCGAGTACAGAATAGATACCTTGATTTTTCATAAGGGGTTTTCCTCCGTTTTGCGCGAGGTGTTCATTCGTCATGACAGCAGTGAGGGCCAACTGTCAAATATGTGCCAATGCCTTTGCTCTTGTTGCTTCTTGTATATAACGCAAACCCTGAAAACTTAATCTTAACGGGATTTTCACGAATTCATCAGTTTACATACTTATGAAAAATGACAAATGAAAAATGACAGCGTTTCAAAAAAGATAAAAAGAAACGAGACTTAATGCAAACAAAAAGAGGGGCGATTTTATGGGACAATACAGAAAATCTTCAAACGGCACGTTCATCGGCAACGCATTCACCGGCATCGCGCTCACCGATTCTGAAAACCGCCCGCCGGCCGCGTCTCCCGCTTCCCCTAAAGATGTCCGCCTGTATCTCTATTACGCCCGCCAATGCGACCCGAAAAAGTGCAGCGGCGTCAAATTGGCAAAGTTCGATTTGGCACGCAAGTATGAAAACATCGGCGAGACGCCGAAAGGCGCCGTTTTGATGGACCCGGCCGCAGAACAAGCGCTTTCGCGCGCCGACAACACGAAGAGGGGCATTATCGTTTTGGATTGTTCTTGGGAACACGCAGAGGCAACATTTCCGCTGCTTGAAAAGTTTGATTTGCAGCGGCGCGCTTTGCCGTATCTTTTGGCCGCCAATCCCGTGAATTTCGGCCGGCC
>WRDC01000105.1 GCA_009783635.1 Methanimicrococcus sp.
AAACAAAATCCCGAAAAGAGAGAAGAGAAAAAAGATTTTCGGGAAAAATATGACGAAATTTATTTGATTGTCGCAGCCGTTCCTGCAGGCAAAGTTGTAACATACGGCCGGCTTGCAATGATGATCGGCGGCATGACGGCCCGGGAGGCAGGACGCGCAATGAGCCGGGCTCCTTCCGGTCTTCCGGCGCACCGGGTGGTCAACCGTCTCGGTGAAATGTCGCCGTCTTATGTGTTCGGCGGTCAGGAAGTCCAGCGCGCCGTCTTGGAAAGCGAAGGCGTGACATTTACCAAAGCCGGCCGGATCGATATGAAAAAACACCGCTGGGAATAAACGGCTTGTTAATCTTTCCGACTCATCACTCATCAACAACTTTGCGGTTTGACAATGCAATCTGCATGACTCGAATAAAAAAGAGAAGCGGGGCTTCTGAGAAATCACAACCAAAAAACAGCTAGGGGTTAGGCTTTGTTCCGGCTTTGTTCCAATGAGCGGGCCCGAAGGGATTTGAACCCCCGACCTACGGATTAAGAGTCCGCCGCTCTGCCTGACTAAGCCACGGGCCCACGCAATTAAACAAGCCATTCATCCGCTGCTGTCGAAATGCGTGCAGACGGACAGAAATGAATACTCTTAATCCGTCTGACCTTATATAAACATTTCGCAAAAGCCGAGTCTGTCCCCGAATTTGAAAAAATGTTTGAGAAAAGAAGATAAAATGTCAAAATGTTGCAAATGTTATTTGATTTTCTTATTTGGACCGAAAAACGATTTGTACCATTTATTACTTGGTTTCGTATTTGATGGAAGTCCAAATTTTATTGGTTTAAAATTCGAACCATTCCGGTTCTTCGTTTGATTCTATAACAGCCATTTGTTTTGAGACCAAATCTCCGGGTTCAAGTACAAATTTACCAATTCTATACTTTTCTCTTGCTGTTTCAATGGCTTCTTTGGAACTATCAGCCTCTACTTCAAAGGTACCGACTATCATTTCTTCAATTGCTATTACAAATTTTTTCATTTGCGTATCACCGAACCTGCATTTTTAAATGAATCAATCACAAAGCCTCTGCTCTTGCTTGCCTGTAAGCCTGACTATGAATATCGGATAATGAATCATAGCTTCTGAATTTGATACGTTCTCTAATCGATTTAAATATTGAGCGATTAATTAAATCATTAAACTTATTGTAACGATATTCATCCGCAACAATATAGAATTCGGCATTAAAATCTTGTAATTCATAAAATTTCAGCAATGAATTTTGAATATCTGTTGAATGTTCAATTTCGAAAAATGCATGTGGCATATGCCTTTCATTAAACCATATTACATCCACGGTCCTTGCGTATCTGACAATTTCAGGATATGTAAATTGATAGATTTCCGACAAATTGGTAACTTCTTTTAATGGCATATCCAAAAAAAGCTTATTCTTATCCTGATTCGGAACAAAAGTGTTCATACTCCTCAAATTTCCGATTTCCACAACCAATCCTTGGTAATAAGAATGTGAAAATTCCATTTCCGTATGTTCATCAGAATCTTTTAAATTAAACTTTTTAAATATGTCTTCTTTGAACTCTTCCAATGCCCAAAGTCCGGGTTTAATTTTAAAAAAAGCTGCGTTATCTTGTACAATACGCCTTACTGATGCTTCCGGAGTTTTAGTTTTCCATTCGGAAAAATCTATTACTGAATTAAGCTTACCAAAGGTTGCAAATCCGCCCAATTCTTTCATCGCTTCAATTACTTGTTGTGTCTGCGTCATTTTCCCATCACTTTTACTTCTTCATCATTTATGAAAAGTATTGTGTTTTTCAGGCTTTTCAAGATATCGATCAATTCGCGATGATTGTGAATAACTCAATGTGCCACAATGAATTCCCGATGATATTGCCGATAATTTCTAAAAAGTTGAATCTGTCCCCGAATTTGAAAAAATGTTTGAGAAAAGAAAAAGAAAACTTTCAAAAATTAAAAAAAGTCTTAATATGAGGATGCAATTTTAGGTTTAAGTTAATTTCAGGATTTGACAAAATGATGATGAAAGATGAAGGCATGCTTGTTATTTGGCCGGCTTATTTGGACCGGGACAGAACCAGAGCCGAAGGCCGCATTATTTCTAAGAAAAGCGCGCTTTCACAGCCGACTTTTGATGAAATCGTTTCGGCGGCGCAAAACCTCGGGCTGGAGCCCGTACCCGAGAAAAACAAATCCTATCCCCGCTCGTGGTGGGAAAAAAGCGGTCGTGTTATGATTGCAAACACGCAGGCAAAAAATCTCTCTGTCCGCCGGATTGCCGCGGAAATAAAGAAGATCAGAGGATAAATCAGAAAACAAATCAGAAAAGACGGCCGGTTTTCTTTAATTATTCATTCTTCATTTCATTTTTCCTTTCATTCTTCCTTTCATTCTTCTTTCATTTTTCTTTTTATTCTTTCATTATTCAGAGTTCGTCAAGTTTCAACTCAAAAACAGGCAGGCCGTTTTTTGTCGGCGGCGTCAGCCAGTCGATAAGTTTCAACATGTCTTCTGATGTTTCCGCCCGGATTTCAAGTTTAACGGAGCCGAGAGGTTCCGAATCCGCGGGAAAGCTCAAACGTTTCATGAAAGCGGCTTGTTTGTTCAGCAGGACCGCGGTTTTAAGCCCGTCTTCGGACAGGCATTCCATGAAAGCGCTTTTGGCGGTATCAATGATTTCTTCTTTTCGGATCATGTAATGAATCCCCGCCAAAAGCATTAAATCGCCTTTGGACACAATGATTTGTTGAATGTTTGGGCGGGAAGTTGCATCGGAAATGAAGGGGTTTATATTCTCCGTTTCCCCGCCGGAATTCTCTGATTTTTGATTTGCATCTGAAAAAACCATCGGCCGAATTTCTTCGCTTTTCGGTCGGCCATGATTGATAATGTTTGAAACCGCCTGCCGGACTTTTTCGGGGTCTTCCGTGATATAAACCGGCGCGGAAAACAGAACCTGCACTTTCATTTTCGGCCCGCCTTTGACATTGCTCACGCTGAAACACCTTTTTCAGTTTCTTTTTCCGGCCGACATTTCGTTGAACAGTTCACGGATTTTTGCGTGATAGGCGTCCAAAGTTGACGTGTTTTCAATAATCCTGTCGGACGCGGCAATGGCTTCGCCCATCCCCCATCCGATTTCACGGGCGTCGCGTTCTTTGAGCCGGTCGATGCTGTTCATATCATCTTCGCGTTTGCGGGAGACGATACGGTCAAAACGCTCCTCAATGGGGGAATCAATGGCAATGGAGACAAGCATAAAGCCGTCACCGAGGTGTTCTTTGAAATAATCCACTTCGGCGATGCCGCGGACGCCGTCAATGACAAAAACTTCGGAAGAGGTTTCTTTCATTTTTTCCTGAATCATGTCCATGCATCTTTTGGCAATTGCGTCCATTCCTTCCTTTTTGCGAAGTTCGTCGGCGATTTTTCCGCCGTCGGCGGGGTCCGCGCCTCGCAAAGCCACTTCTCTGCGAATCACGTCGCCCATTGTGACGACGGGAATACCCGCTTCTTTAGCGACTTTGGACGCCTCGGACTTTCCGGATGCCGGCATGCCGACAAAAGCAATAATTTTCAATTTCAATTCTCCCGAACCGGCCAGCGCCGGCAGATGATTTTTTATTCAAGACAATACGGTAATTTTTACGTTTTTGAAAGTACGGTTTTGAATACGCTATTCATTTATTTTAAAATATTCCGAAAAAAATGATTGTCTGAAAATTATCGGAAAAATCAAAAAAAAACAAAAACCAAAAATCAAAAAAAACAAAAATTTCAGATCATGAGCAAAAAGTTGATATAGTATATCTGTTATTATCACGTTGATAATATCAAAAAGTGAGGAAGGTCATTGTGGACAGCATTTTCGATTATGAACATCCGTTTGTTTGTACCGACGCCGTTGTTTTTACCATAAAAACAGAGGAACCGGACAGTTACAGGAAGTTACCTGAAACACATTTGAGGATTTTATTATACAAAAGACCGGCCCCGCCGCATCAAAACAAATGGTGTCTGCCGGGAGGTTTCTTGAATATTGATGAAATGCCGGAGGACAATATTTGCCGGAAAATTTCTGAAAGGTCGCACATCGACAAATGCTGGCTGGAACAGCTTTACACCTTTTGCGACCTGAACAGAGATCCGCGCGCAAGAGTGCTTTCAATCGCTTATCTCGGATTGATGAATGAAGCCGAATCACAAAAATTCGAAAGCCATTCCGGGTGGTTTACGGTTCAGTTTCAGGCAGACCGGTCAATGACATTTCAAAATGATGAGCTTATATTATCCGAATCCGATTTCGGCTTTGACCATTACAACATCATAAAAATCGCTTTAGAGCGGCTGCGGTCAAAAATCCTTTACAGCAACATCATTTTCAATCTGCTGCCGGAAAAATTTACTCTGACACAATTGCAAAACGTCTACGAAACCATTCTCGGCAAAAAAGATCAGGCCACCAATTTCAGGCGGAAGATCATCGATATGGTGCTGGAAACCGACAAATACACAAGCGATAAAGGGCACCGCCCGGC
>WRDC01000106.1 GCA_009783635.1 Methanimicrococcus sp.
CAACACGGCTTTGACGCGGAACACGCATTATACAGCCGTTGAAGGCTCCACTAAGATAACCCTGCACCCCGCTTATCTTGACACTTTGAACGTCGGGACACATACCTTGCGCGTGAACTTCAGGGATGGTACCGATGCAACAGCGACATTCACAGTCGTGGAAAACACAAACCTGCCGCAAAACCAAAACGATAATCCAAACGCAAGCGTGATGGACGCTGACGAGAAAAATTTAATGACAGAAGACAATGAAAATAGCCAAATAAAACAAAGAGAAAGTTTTGTTTCAGGGTGGCTGAGATGGTTATTCAACCTTTTCAAATTGTAATAAGGTTTACAGAAAAGGATTACAGAAAAAGGTTACAGAAATCACATACCTTCAACCGACATCAGTAATCGACATCAATGAACCTTATTTCTTTATTTAAAATCAGCTTCTTTCAAACATTTTTTCAATTTCTTTCTTTGAAAAAACCAATATCGTCGGCCGGCCGTGCGGACAGGAATACGGATTTTCCGTTTGTTTGAGCTGCCGAACCAAATCATCGATTTGCTGCTGATTACAGACGGCGCCGGCCTTAATTGCCGCTCTGCAAGCTGTTCTCTTGGAAACCGTATCCCGCCTTCCCGTTTCATCTTTGATTTTGCCGTAAGACAACAAATCGGAAATGAAATCATGAACAACGGAAACATCCTCCATCCTGCCGAAAAAAACGGGAACGAAACTGACGGCGTAAGAATAATCACCGAATTCGGAAACGCCGAAACCGATTTCCTCCAAATACGGAATATATTCTTCCATGAGAACCTTCTCTTTGGGAGACAAGTCAACAACAACGGGCGAAATCAATTCCTGAACGGAAACATTTTCCTGCTTTTTGATGAGATCATAAAAAATACGCTCATGAGCAGCATGCTGATCGATGATCAAAAGACCGCCGTCCTTTTCGGCCAGCAGGTAGAGGTTGGAGAACTGACCGATGATACGGATATTATCCAAAATGCTGATTTCCGACGGGCGGCCGCTGTTTGCATCGTCGCGGTTTTGGATCAGCAGCCTTTCGGTTTTTTTCAGGCGGCGTTCGCTGTCTTTCGCCGGCGCGACATATCCGGATTCCGCTTTCTTCGCCGGCGGAAGGACCGAAGAAACAGACGGATTTCCCGAAACAGAATATCCGGCCTTTGTTTCCCGAACCGTATCCGGTTTTTGGCCGGCTTCGGCTTTTGAGTCCGCTTTTGTGCCCGCTTTTGTGTCCGCTTTTGTGTCCGCTTTTGTGTCCGCTTTTGAGCCGGCTCCAGCTTTCAAGTCCCCGTTTTCAGATTTACCGGAACCGAAGTCGGGAGCGCCGAAATCAGAGAACGATTTGTCAACGGCTTTTTTCGCGCCGGCCGCCGTGATCTGCGGCGCCAGCTCGTTGCTTTGAAGCGTGATTTCGATGGCTTTTGAAATGATGCGAACCAGCTTATTTTCATCGCGGAACCGCACTTCGATTTTCCGCGGATGGACATTAACGTCCACCTCTTTCGGATTGACGGAAAGGTTGATAACGGCCGCAGGATAGCGGTCTTTCGGCAGTTTCGTGTAATAGCCGAGACGGACGGCTTTTATCAATTCTTTGGATGTCACCGGCCGGCCGTTCACGATGAAAAACAAACTTTCCGCTGTTGATTTGTTGTAAGTCGGCTTTGAAATGTAGCCGGAAATCTGTAAATCGGCAAGATCAGCCATCATTTGAATCTCAGCCGCTGCTTTTTTGATATATTCGCTTTTGTCCTTTGATTTTTCCGACGGGATTTCAATCATCAGGCGGGCGGCCTCGGGACCTAAAACGTCCGTTATGGAATTGAAAAGATCGGAGGAGCCGCTGGACAAAACGGTTTTGCCGTTATTGATCACTGTAAAAGAAAGGGAAGGATTCGCTAAAATCAAATCGCCGACCATTGACGCGATGTGGGACAATTCGGTCGCATCGCTTTTCATATATTTCAAGCGGGCCGGCGTGTTGTAAAAAAGATTGCTGACGGACACGGTCGTGCCGTCGGGCGCGCCGGTGTCTCCGAGTTCTCGGCCGCCGTCTTCCAAATAAAGCCGCGTTCCCGACGGGTCTTCTTTTCGTTTCGTGATGATTTCAAATTTAGAAACGGAACTGATCGCCGCAAGCGCTTCACCCCGAAAACCCATTGTCATAATGGTTTCTAAATCCGTGATATTGTGAATCTTACTGGTCGCGTGCTTAACGGGCGATTGGGCGGCATCCTCGCGGGACATACCTTTGCCATCGTCCCGAACGGAAATAAATGTTTTACCGCTGTCTTTTAACTCGATCCGGATATTTTGAGCGCCGGCGTCAATTGCGTTGTCGACCAGCTCTTTGACAACGGAGGCGGGCCTTTCAATGACTTCGCCGGCGGCGATTTTATTGATAGTGTCTTTGTCAAGGACATGAATGGAATGATCACTCATAGAATCTTCTCTGAACAAATTCATTTTGAATTGAATTGTTACCTTTTGCAATTTATAGTTTCACTTTAGGTCCCCGAAGCAGAGAATCAAAATACGCCTTTGATAAAAATTCGTGTACGGAAGACAAAATGATCTGCCCTTTGCCGCGGTTTGCGGCGATGTGAACGGGATGTCCGTTATCATCCTTTTCGATGACGGTGAATTCGGGACCGGTATTTCGGAAATAGCCGTCACAATAAACGGAGTCGGAATCGCCTGTCAGAAAACTCGTCCGGTGAATCATCGTATCCGTTTGAACATATTCAGCGTTCAGGCCAAAACGCTCCAAAGACGTAACGGGCAGCACGCGGCAGGCCGGACAGGCGGCTAATTCTTTGAGTGGTGAAAACATTAAAAATACGCCGCCGTTTTCAACAAAATCGAATATTTTTTTTTGAATTTTGGGATTCTCCAACGCGCTGCTGACGGCTGCGTGTTCGGGATATGTAAATCCCGTCGGGACAACAAGAAGCTGAAAGGGCGGAAGATGAGGAGAAGTGAGGGAGGCCGGTGAAAAAATCGCGGCCGAAATACCGTATTCTTTAAACATATTTTCAAAAAACAGCGGGCTGTCCCAGAGAATAGCGGCATCGGGCATGATTGATCTCGGATTTTTAAAAATGATTCGGGTCACGATACAGAGCAAACGCAGAATTTGCGTTCAAACCAATCATGCAAATAAAAAATAAGTATATTTCCGTTACCCGTTTAAAAAATTCTGAATTAAATTTAGGCAGATTGAAGTTTTTTGCCTCGATTCTGATGCA
Source organism: Methanimicrococcus sp. (assembly GCA_009783635.1). Lineage (GTDB taxonomy): Archaea > Halobacteriota > Methanosarcinia > Methanosarcinales > Methanosarcinaceae > Methanimicrococcus. Next base: position 3,271 of record WRDC01000106.1, read on the forward strand.
ATTCTATTTCAAATTGCCGGAATCGTCATTGACAAAGACTTCAATCAAGCCGGTGAACGGAAATGTTTTCTTTTAACGTTTTTATTTCTTTTCCTCTTCCTCCTCTTCTTCTCTTCTCCACAACCAAAAGAGGAAGAAAGCGGAGAACGCGGCCACTGCTTCCGGGAACAACAAAACGATTTTCCGAGTCGGTGTCGGTTCTTTGGGATTCATGGGCGGTACTTCCTGCCGGCCCGAATCCGGCTGAGAAGGTCTTGAAGTCAGGGAATTGTTGATTGTTGCATTACCGAAAGAGGTGCCCTGAGATGAAGACGATGCCTGCGTAAATGTGTAGGTGAATGTCACATTATCGGTTATCGTTGCGCCTGAAGGATCGGAAGACCAACTGCCATTGTTTTGGGTATACGCGGGAGAGTTACCCAGCATGCCGGTGGGAATATCGGCAGGCGATTGGCCGTAATCGACAGTCTCAGTCTTATCTGTGGCATCCGTACCGTCCCAAGTGCCGTTGACCACTTTGTAAGTCACCGTGTAAACGTTGGGCGTAAATGTGTAGGTGAACGTCTCATCATCGGTTATCATCACGCCGGAAGGATCGGGAGACCAACTGCCATTGTTGTGGGTATACTCGGGAGAGTTGCCCAGTATGCCGATGGGAAGAGAGGCAGGCGATTGACCGTAATTGACAATCTCGGTGATGTCAGCGGTAGTGCCGTCCGCCCAAGTGCCGTTAACGACTTTGTAAGTCACCGTGTAAGTGTTTGGCGTAAATGTGAAAGTGAAGGTCACATTATCGGTGATCAACGCGCCGGAAGGCTCGGGAGACCATGTACCATTGTTATCGGTAAAGTCAGGAGAGTTGCCTTGCATACCGGTGGGAAGAGAGACAGGCAACTGGCCGTGAACGACATCCTCAGTCTTATCTGCGGAATCAGTGCCGTCCCAAGTACCGTTAATGACTTTGTAAGTCACTGTATAAACGTTGGGCGTAAATGTGTAAGTGAACGTCTCATTATCGAGTATCGCCGCAATGGAAGGATCGGAAGCGGGAGACCAACTGCCGTTGTTGTGGGTATACATGGGGGAGGTGCCCTGCATACCGGTGGGGACAGAGACAGGCAACTGACCGTGAACGACATCCTCAGTCTTATCTGCGGAATCGGTGCCGTCCCAAGTGCCGTTAACGACTTTGTAAGTCACCGTGTAAACGTTGGGCGTAAATGTGTAAGTGAACGTCTCATTA
>WRDC01000107.1 GCA_009783635.1 Methanimicrococcus sp.
GGCGAAGATTTATTGGAATCACTCAAGACGCTCGCTTCAAAAGAAAACATTCAAGCGGCAACTTTCATTTTGCTCGGGGCGATTGAAACCGGCCACATGGTCGTCGGCCCGAAGAAAAATGAGCGCCCTCCGGACAAAATGTGGATGAGTTTTGACAACACCCATGAAATCGTCGGCGTCGGCAATTTGTTCAGACAGGAGGGGGAACCTGTCGTCCACCTTCACGCAGGCCTCGGAAGAGCCGAAGACGGGCGTATCGGATGCGTCAGAAAAGAGAACAAGGTCTTCATGGTTATCGAAGCTTTTGTCTTCGAATTGACGGGATTTGAAGCGGAACGCGTTTGGAATGAGACCGAAGGTTACGCGCCGATTACTTTCAAGTGAAAAAGAAAAAACAAACAAGCGAAAAACAAACAAGTAAAAAGAAAAAACAACGTACAGCAGACGAAACAGAAAAACAAAAGTACAGCAGACGAAACAGAAAAACAAAAGTACAGCAGACGAAACAGAAAAACAACGTACAGCAGACGAAACAGAAAAACAAAAGTACAGCAGACGAAACGAAAAAACGAGCATCAGGCAGATGAATCATAAAAACGAACCGAAACATCCTTTTCTTCAAAATCATACGAAACCCGAACGCCCCGTTTCACAAAACTTATTGTTTGAGATTGGAAAAAACGGCGTTCAATTTTTTTCGGAAAATCCGGAAAAACGATGTTTCTTTTTTTGTTCAACCCCGCGAAAAAGAGACTTCCGAAACAAGTCAAATTAAAACAGAATGGGATGACCGTTTTCAAAGAAAATGATAAATTCCGAAACTTTTTTTATTTTCAAAGTTTAATAAAATTTGTTTTTTCTTATCAAAAAACAATATGAGAAAAAGCATTTAAAGCAATATGTTTATATAATATAAAGCCGTTTTCTTTCTATTAAAAATCTAAAACAGAACAGAGATTCCTGACGAAAAAAAGACCTTTACCGATCCCGAATTTTCAATGAGTTGTTAAATGTCATCAGAGGATTTGTTTTCTTTAAACAATTCCTCATAGTTTTTGAAAAAAACCGGTCCTCTGTTTTGAAGAATACTTACATCTGAAAACGGTATAAGTAGACTGAAATTTCAAAATATGAAAATAAAAGAAAATTTGAATGTGCTAGCCTGCTTCATAAAATTTTAATTGAATCAAATGCAATCGAATGAATCGATAATGAGCAAGCCCTTAGAAAGATCATGGAAAAAACCGGCATAATTCAAAACCATTTCGCTATTTATCTCACAATTATCTCACAATTATCTCACAACTATCTCACAACTATCTCACAAAATTTCATAAAACACCCAACAAAAAGGATTCATTATGGACGAACAAAAAGAAGAATATGGCGGTGGAAATATTCAGGTCTTGGAAGGCTTAGAAGCCGTCCGCAAAAGACCGAGTATGTACATCGGCAGCACGGATTCTCGCGGTCTTCACCATCTGGTATACGAAGTCATCGACAACAGTATCGATGAGGCGCTTGCCGGATATGCCAAAAATGTCCGCATGACGATCAATGAAGACGGCAGCGTTACCGTCATCGACGACGGCCGCGGCATTCCGGTCGATATCCATCAGAAATATCAAAAACCGGCATTGGAAATTGCTTTGACCATGCTTCACGCCGGCGGAAAGTTTGACAAAAATACATACAAAGTCTCCGGCGGCCTGCACGGCGTCGGCGTTTCCGTCGTCAACGCGCTTTCCGAATGGATGATTGCGGAAGTCCAAAGGGACGGCAAAATCCACCGCCAAACCTACGCGCGCGGCATTCCGACCTCAGGCGTTGAAGTCGTCGGCGAATGCGAGGACGGCAAAACGGGAACGACAATTCGATTCATGCCCGATAAAGAAATTTTCGAAACCGTTGATTTCAAATATGACATTCTGCTCAGCCGCTTAAAAGAACTCGCTTTCCTCAACAGAGGTATCCGGATCATCACCGAAGATTTAAGAATCGCGGAAACGGATGACGGCGAATACGGAAACATCGCCGAAGACGATTCGGATGCCGCGGCAGATATCTATTCAGATGACGAAGACGGCGAAAACACCGGCCATAAAAAGAAATCCGGGCGTTCCATCAGCGTCAAAGAAAAATATCATGATTTATGCTATGAAGGCGGCATCATCGAATTTGTCAGATATTTAAACGGCGGCAAAAACGTCCTCCACGACAACCCCATTTATTTCGAACGCCAACGAGACGATACCGACATTGAAATTTCCATGCAGTACACGGAAAGCTACAACTCAAACGTCCACTCGTTCGCCAACAACATCAACACGACCGAAGGCGGAACCCATATGGTCGGATTCAAATCCGCTCTCACCCGCGTTGCCAATGATTACATCAAAAAGAACGGTCTTGACAAGGACAGCAAAGACGGCACCCCGCTCAGCGGCGAAGATATCCGCGAAGGGTTGACCGCAATCATCAGCGTCAAACTTTTGGAACCGCAATTTGAAGGCCAAACAAAAACAAAACTCGGCAACAGTGAAATCAAAGGAATTGTCGATTCGCTCGTCACCGACGGTCTGGCCGAATATTTTGAAGAAAATCCGAAAGTCGCAACCACTATTTTGGATAAAGCGCTGCTCGCCCGAAAAGCCAGAGAGGCCGCAAAAAGAGCCAGAGAACTGACCCGCCGAAAAAGCGCCCTTGAAGTCAGCACGCTCCCCGGAAAACTGGCCGACTGTTCCGAACGCGACCCGTCTCTTTGCGAGCTGTATCTCGTTGAGGGCAACTCCGCCGGCGGCTCAGCCAAACAGGGCCGGAACAGAGCGTTTCAGGCCATTTTACCGTTCAGGGGAAAAATCCTCAACGTTGAAAAAACAAGAATGGACCGTTCTCTTAAAAACGCCGAAATCATTTCTCTCATCACTGCGCTCGGCGCGGGGATCGGTGACGATATGGAACCGGACAAACTCCGCTACCATAAAGTTGTCATCATGACCGATGCCGATGTTGACGGCGCGCACATCCGAACCCTGATTTTGACGTTCTTCTTCCGCTACATGCCGGATTTAATCCACAGCGGCCACATATATATCGCCCAGCCGCCGCTTTACCGTATCAAGAAAGGAAAAGCGGAATACTACGCCTACAACGACAAACAGCTGAAAGAAAAGCTGGAAGAAATCGGAGACAAAAGCGTGAACGTATCCAGATATAAAGGTCTGGGTGAGATGAATCCCGAGCAGCTTTGGTCAACCACGATGAATCCGGAAACCCGGACTTTGCTTCAGGTCACGATCGAAGACGCGGTTGCCGCCGATGAAATCTTTTCAATCCTGATGGGCGACGAAGTTCTCCCGAGAAGAGAATTCATTCAGGAACACGCAAAAGAAGTCGTTAATTTGGATATTTGAGGAGGGGTGAAAGATGGAAGAAAACAACCAAGACCGGCAGCAAGACTCAAAAGAGACGCAACAGCGTGTTTCGGAACAGATTTTAAATGAATATATCGAGCGTTCTCAGCTTCCCGACGACGAAGAGATGGAAGAAACGGTGACCGTTTTTGCCGAAGACGGCGGCGATGACGATGAAACGCCGATCCCTGACGAAGAACGCGTTTCCGTCCGCCCCGTTTTATTGAATGATGAAATGAAAAATTCATACATTCAGTATGCGATGAGCGTGATTATCGGACGCGCGCTTCCGGACGCGCGCGACGGCTTAAAACCCGTTCACCGCCGAATTCTCTTTTCCATGAAAGAAAACAGCATGGTTTATGAAAAACCGCCGAAAAAGTCCGCGCACGTCGTCGGTGACGTGCTTGCGAAGTACCACCCGCACGGCGACTCGGCCGTCTATGACGCGCTTGTCAGAATGGCCCAGGATTTCTCGCTTCGCTATCCGCTCATTGACGGGCAGGGCAACTTCGGTTCCATTGACGGCGACGAGGCGGCCGCCATGCGTTATACGGAAGCGCGGCTGGCCCGCATCTCTTCCGAAATGCTGGAAGACCTTGACAAAGAAACCGTTGATTTCCGCCCCAATTACGACGAATCCATCAAAGAGCCGGCCGTCATGCCCGCGAAACTTCCGAACCTGCTGATCAACGGCTCCACCGGAATCGCCGTCGGCATGGCGACAAATATGCCGCCGCACAACATTGCCGAAGTCATCGACGCCGCCGTTATGCTGATTGACGCGCCGGACACGGAGATTCCGGAACTGATGAGCGTCATCAAAGGTCCCGACTTCCCGACAAGAGGCGTGATATTGGGCAGCGAGGGCATCATCAACGCTTACAAAACAGGCCGCGGCAGCGTTCGTATCCAAGCGGTTTCTCATTTGGAAGAACTGCGCGGCAACCGCCAAAAAATCGTTATTACGGAATTGCCGTATCAGGTCAACAAAGCCCGTTTGATTGAGAATATCGCCGATCTTGTCCGCGACAAAAAAGTGACCGGCATTTCCGATTTGCGTGACGAGTCCGAC
>WRDC01000108.1 GCA_009783635.1 Methanimicrococcus sp.
ACCGGGATTTGAACCCGGCTTTACGGCTTGGAAGGCCGCAGTCATAGCCGCTAGACCATCGATGCAGATGTATTTTGCTTGCAAAGCAGCAACCTTTAGAGATATCTATTTTATTTAAATATTTTGGTAAGCTGCTCTGCCTTCTGTTTTTGTTTTAATCCGATGTTTCCCGGAAAAGACGAAAATCAGGGGATAATTTCACAACTGTTGTATTCAATGCCCTTTGAGAAATCTTCCGAACGGACGACGCCTTCTTCGATTAATTTTTCGATTTCCGGCTTCTTTTCTTTTAGCGCGCTCACTAAAAAGCGCACCGTTTTGCAGACTTCATGAAAACCCGAAACGCCCCACTTCATTGTGGCGTTGGCGTAAAGGCAGCGCCCGCCGCAGATATCCAAAATGTCGCATTTCAGACATTCGCCGGAGACGTGAATGACGCGCAATTGGTCAGGACGGCCGCTGTAAATGTCGCCGGCGTAATAATCGCTCATACCGCTCATAACGGGGCAGGGAGACAGTTTGCCGTCCGTCTGCACATTGTATTCCTTCCAAGCGGCGCCGCACCGCAGATGCGTTTTTTCGTTGCGGAGCATGGAATTCATAATATTTACAAACGGATACATATGAAGAACGGTGCCGGCCGTTTTCATCCGGCTGACCCATGTGTCAATCAGTTTTTGAATGCCGGGATTATAGCTGTTACCGACCCAATCCGAAAAACCGTTTTGCCGTCTTTTGTAATCGTTTCTCCAAAAGAGGGCGTTCAACTGCCAATGAACGCTGTCAAACCGGAAATCGGGGTTTTCAAAAAGATGCATGACGCTTTCATAAATGTCGGTTTCTTCCTGAACCGTCATGCGGGCAATGATTTCGCCGGCAAATCCTTTTTCGCGGGTGATACGCGCGTTTTTTGTGATTAAATCATAAACGCCGCCGCCGCGGTAATAATCCGTCAATTCTCGGTTACCGTCAATGGAAATGGATATCGTATGCAGACGCTTCAAATATTCGGCCGGGACTTGATCCAGCCTTGTCCCGTTGGTATGCAAAAGAAATGTTTTTGCCGGCAGCGCGTCCATCAGTTCCTTCATTTTTTCAAGTTCCAAAAGCGGCTCGCCGCCATAAAAAATGACAACGGCATTTTCATCTTTGGCCACAAAATCCGCAAGCGCCGCTGTTTCGTAACAGATTGTTTCGGGAACGTCATAATCAACAACAATACCGTCGTCAAAGTCATCAAAACAATCACAGACCTCACCGTAGCAATAGCGGCATTCCAAATCGCAGGCCATTGTGAGCGTGATAAAAAAGTTAACCATAGTCTCTTGTCGAAAATGAGAAAATACATATTTAAAGTTTCGGATTTCGGAACAAATCAAACCGTTGCGTTCTCTTTATGAATGATTTTGTTTTTCAATTTTTGCCAGCAGTCGGCAAAAACCTTCTGATTGCCGCCGCCCAAATCGAAAATTTCAAAATTATATGTGGCGGCAAACCGCTTCAAAGACTCGTCCGTATTTTTCGTATAATGAAGGCCGGTTTCCAAACGGGCGACCCGTTTATAATTGGCGGTTTCAAACATGAATTTATTCATTTCAATCATCTGCTCTTCGGTAAAACCTTTCCTGTCTTTACAGTGATTGAAAAATTCATTCGTTGTCGCTTCATACATCGGCGTGAAAATGAAAGTGCCGACGCCGTGAAAACTGCGGAGCAAATTTAAATACTGGCGGCGCCCTCCGAGAGTCGCGCCGATGCAGTCGTCTACAATTTCACCATCGGGATCCCTGAGAATGACGACCGGACAAATCTCTTGAAAATCATCTTCCACATGACCCAAAACATTGCCGCATAAACCGTAAAGCAGGTAAATGCCGTCGGTTTTCTTTGCAAAAATTTCCAAATCTTTGTAAACTTCTTCTTTCAAAAGTTTCGGCCTCTCGTGAAGGCCGAGCTCCAAATTCCAAACAATCAAAGAGATGCCGGCCGAATCATTCGCGCACCGTCTCGCCAAATCCGGAATCGACCGGATCATCGGCGCCGCCCGGTAAAAAATGCCGGCTTCATCTAATTTTTGAATAAACTCCCGGTGTTCGCCATTTGCAATCACTGTCACATCGCTGATCTCGGGGTCGTTTTCAATCAAATAAATGATTTCATCCTGAAGCATTTTGCAATTTAAAATACCGATGACAGCCACAATCCCGCCTTCCGCCTTTGAATATTATAAAAAATTATTTGAAATCGTCTTTATGAAATCAACTGTATGAAATCAACTGTATGAAATCAACTGTATGAAAGTAACTGTATGAAATTGACTTTCTCTTTAATTTACTTTGTCTTTTTCTTGGATTCCGTTTTGGGAACGTCAGCGGCGGGCAATTTATGGCTTTTATCCATGATGCGTTTCAGGTATTGCGCCGTATAGCTGTCCTTCACCTTCATGATTTCTTCCGGCGTTCCTTTGGCAATGATTTTTCCGCCGTCGTTTCCGCCTTCCGGGCCCATGTCAATGATATAATCGGCGCTCTTGATGACATCCAGATTGTGTTCAATCACAACAACCGTGTTGCCCATGTCAACCAAATCGTTCAAAACCGAAATCAGCTTTTTGACATCTTCAAAATGAAGGCCGGTTGTCGGCTCATCCAAAAGATAAATTGTTTTTCCGGTCGCTTTTTTGGACAACTCGCGCGTCAGTTTAATGCGCTGCGCCTCGCCGCCGGAAAGCGTGGTTGAACTCTGTCCCAATTTGATATAATCCAAACCGACGCGCGAAAGCGTATCCAGCTTGTCGTGGATATACGGGATCTTTTTGAAATGCTCCAAAGCCTCGGCCACCGTCATATCCAAAACTTCCGCGATGGATTTGCTGTTGTACTTCACTTCCAGCGTTTCTTTATTGTAGCGGGTGCCTTTGCACTCTTCACATTCAACATAAACGTCCGGCAGGAAGTTCATTTCGATTTTAATCAATCCGTCGCCTTGGCAGGCTTCGCAGCGGCCGCCTTTGACGTTAAAAGAAAAGCGCCCGGGCATATAGCCGCGCACCTTTGCTTCCTTTGTGCCGGCATAAATTTCACGGATTTTATCAAAAATTTTCGTATAAGTCGCCGGATTCGAACGCGGTGTCTTGCCGATCGGGTCTTGGTCAATGACAATCACTTTGTCGATGTTCGTATCAAACTGAAGAGACGTAAAGTCTCCGCCATCCATTTTTGAATGATAGAGCACATGCATCAGAGCCGGATACAATGTATTGTAAATGAGCGTCGATTTGCCGGACCCCGAAACGCCTGTCACCGCCGTCAAGACGCCGATGGGGACTTCAAGGGTCACGCTCTTCAAATTATGCGCTTTGGCGCCTTTCATCCGGATATATTGATCGGACGCGCGGCGTTTTGAGGGGACCGGAATGTATTCGGTTCCCGCCAGATACCGTCCCGTCAAAGAATTCGGGTCCGCGATGATTTCAGCGGGCGTGCCTGCCGAAACAACGTGCCCGCCGGCAACACCGGCGCCGGGTCCCATGTCAACCACATAATCCGCATTTAAAATCGTCTCTTCGTCATGTTCGACAACGACCAAAGTATTATCCAAATCCCGAAGGTGCCGGAGCGTATCAATCAATTTTTGGTTGTCGCGCTGGTGCAGGCCGATGGACGGCTCGTCTAAAACGTACAAAACGCCGGTCAGGTTAGAACCGATTTGTGTCGCCAGCCGGATGCGCTGAGCTTCGCCGCCGGACAATGTTCCGGAATTTCTGAAAAGAGTCAGATAACCGATGCCGACCTGTTCCAAAAAAGCCAAACGGACGCGTATTTCTTTCAAAATCAATGAAGCGATTTCCTGCTGCTTATCCGTCAGCGGCAGTTTTTCAAAAAATTCAATGGCGTCTGTAACGGAAAGTTTTGTCGCGTCAGTGATGTTATAACCGCCGATCTTGACCGAGAGCGCTTTTTTATTCAGGCGGTCCCCCTCGCATATCGGGCATTTGGAAACCGTCATGAATTTTTCAAATTCCTGGCGGCGGTAATCGGATTCCGTCTGCCCGTACAGGCGGGCGCACTGAGGCATCACGCCTTCCCATTTGCCGGAAGAGGTGTAATTAAATTCCCCGTTGTTCATGACCATACTGAATTTGATTTTGTCGTCCGATCCGTACATTAATGCGTTGTACTGTTTTTCCGTCAAATCTTTGATCGGCGCCAAGGGCGAGAAGCCGTAATGTTTGGCAACGGAAGCCAAATGCTGCTGACGGTACCCGTCAATGTAATTCCGGTAAACAGCGACAGCGCCTTCGGCGATGGATAAATTCCGGTCCGGAATGATCAGATTTTCATCAAATTCCATTTTAAAGCCGAGACCGTTGCAGTCAGAGCAGGCGCCGAACGGGCTGTTGAATGAGAACATACGCGGCTGCAGTTCTTCAAAAGACAGGCCGCACTCGGGGCAAGCCATTTTGGATGAGTAAATCGCTTCGATAA
>WRDC01000109.1 GCA_009783635.1 Methanimicrococcus sp.
AGAAAATGACGGAACTCCCAAAAAACGAATTTCAGTCACATATAGCGAATTCCTGGACGAAGAATTAGGCAATTTAGTTGCAATGACACAAAAAAATAAGTCATTAATTGTCCGAATTGCTTTACAAGATTTTTTTGATTACTATACAGGGCAGCATTCGGAACCTGCAACAGAATCAAATGTGATTACAAAAAATAATTTGAAAGAGTTAGTCCGAGAACTAATAAACGAAATTGAAAAAGAAAAGGGAAATGAAAAGTAACATTAAATTTTCTTAAATTCTCGTCAAAACAATCTTCTCCGACAATGTTTTTGACAAATGGTGATCTTCACCGCAGCGGGAACACTTAATCAAGTCCCCGATGTTTTTGTCAATAATATAAATCCAGTTGCCGCACTTCCGGCATTTTCGGACAAGATTCATGCACTCAGCCCTGATTTTAAAATCAACCGAAAAATAAAACGTGACAAATAAATATACAGCTGTCGGTCACTTCCCGTTTTTCTTTGTAGATGTACACCGCATCGATTATTTAGCTTTTGTTATTAGCTTTTGTTATCTGTAAAAACCCGGAAAAGGAGGCGGAAAATAACTGTTATAAGCCTTCCGTTTTTAAAAATTTCAGAAGGTTTTAAAACGGATGCTCTTTCTTCGGTTTGAGGATTTCTTATGAAGACAGAAAACAAAATCGTCATTATTCTTTTTATCATGGCTTTTTCGACCGTTTTTTTACTTTATTCAATGACAGGAAACTCTGACAGCGGTTTCTCGCCGGCCGGCGAAACGCCGGTCGTTCCGACAAAAGCGGATATCGGAAAGACGGTTTATGTACAGGGTACGGTACTGAATAAAAGAATGACATATACCGGCGACAACCTGATCCTGAATATAGAATGCGGCGACGGAGAAATTCGGATGATATTTGTCCCGAAATCAGCCGGCGCAGGCGAGGTGAACCGGCGTATTGAACCGGGTGATTATATCGGCGTGAAAGGAACCGTGGAGGAATATAACGAAACGCTGGAAGTCATCCCGAAAAATGAAAGTTATGTTATCAAACTGAAGACATGAAAAATACAAAACACGAAAGCGTAAAAGCAAAAATCAATCTAAGGGAAATTATTTAAAAGGAACCAATAATAATTTATTCTAAGTCATGAGATATTATCTGAGAATATCTGAGAAGTGAAAATACCTTATTGAAGTGAAATATTTCGCTTTACCGATTTATTTTCATGCATCGCCGATTGAATCGCATCGATGTTCCAAACAGCCGGAAAGAAGTGTTTTTCGGCAACGATTGCAATTATTACAACAATTTCAAAGAATGATTTATATGTTTACTTTAGAAAACACGGAAGGGTTCAGCCAAAAAACGTTGGATAAAATGAATGCCGAAGTTAAAGAAAGACTGAAAAAATACGATCCGAAATCGAAAGATTATAAGAAAAAACGAGTGGAAATCGAAGAAGAAATCTTTGATAATTACTGCAGTGATTCATTTTCACCGTCTATGAAGTTCTAAAAAAAAATTGCTCGCTTCGCTCGCAATTTTTCCGGGCGGGGGGAGTCCCCTGCTTTAGAGGGGTGCCTACGGCACCCCGAATGGAAGGGGGTGCCTACGGCACCCCATAGCCGTTTTACCATTTTATTTAATTTGGTTGAGAAAACGGTTTATTTGATTTTATTTAATTCAGTTGGAGCAGACGGGGTTTTTTCATTTTTTGATTTTTTACATTTCTTTTTTTAATTTGTCATGATATTGATTCTTCTCGATATTTTTATATATCACTAAATCAAGTGTTAACGGCTGGTTATAGATTGAATCAATAATAGAGGTGACTTATGACATTTCATGAATCAAAGTATGCTAAAAATAAAGCGATGGAGTCGTTAATTGCCGTGAAGAAAACTGTTCCGCTCGTCCACTGTATTACCAACAGAGTTACTATTACGGACTGCGCCAACGGCGCTCTCGCTTGCGGGGCTGCGCCGATTATGTCCGAAGATTTGCGGGAAGTGGAAGATATCACAGCTATTTCTCAGGCGCTTGTCATTAATATCGGAACGCTTATGCCGCTTCAAATTGAAGCGATGCTTAAAGCGGGCAAGAAAGCGAAGAAACTCAGCGTTCCCGTTGTTTTTGACCCTGTCGGCGCCGGCGCGACGAAACTCCGCGATGAAGTTTCTAAGCAAATGATTGAGGAGGTCAAGCCCGATATTATTCGCGGCAATATGTCCGAAATTCGCGCTCTTTACGGTTTTGCGGGACATACGAAAGGGGTTGAAGCAGCCGCGTCGGACGCTGTCACGATGGACAATGCTGAGGAGCTTTCCGTAATTGTCAAGGAAATGGCCGAAAAATTCGATTGCGTCGTGGCCGCGACCGGTGAAATTGATATTCTTTCCGACGGTAAAACCGTTTATTTTGTCGGCAACGGACATCCGATGCTTTGCAAAATCACTGGGTCCGGCTGTGTTTTGAGCGTTTTGACGGGGGCTTATGCGGGCGCTGCCGCGAGCAAATCCAAAGACGGATTGCTGGAATCGGCTGTCGGCGCTTTTGTTCTCAGCGGTTTGGCCGGGGAATACGCTTATGCCGGCGTTGAAAAAGTGAAGGGCGGTACGGGAACGTTCCATACCGAATATATGAATGCGCTGAACATGATTGGCACCGATGATTTTAAGAGAAATGCGAAAATTTATGTCTTTGAAGAGTGATTTGATTTTATTCAAATCACATCTGCCGGCGGTTGAAAAATGATGGAACCCACTGCAAAATACCTTACCAATCCTGCAAAAAAAAAGCAAGGGCCTGTTGATTATTCTCTTTACCTCGTCACCGACAGGTCCTTTTGCCCGCCCGATAAATTTCTGTATCAAATCGGACAAGCGGTTCTCGGCGGCGTTACTGTTGTCCAGCTTCGGGAAAAAGACGCGTCCTCGCTTGAATTTTACAATGACGCGATTGAAATTTCATATCTTTTGAAAGGGATGAGCGTTGCCACCGGCCGAAAAATCCCGTTTTTGATCAATGACCGGCTTGACATTGCGCTTGCGGTTGATTGCGATGGTCTTCATGTCGGTCAGGAGGATTTGCCGGCAGATGTTTGCAGGCGGCTGCTCGGAAAAGATAAGATCCTCGGCGTTTCCGTCGGGTCCGTTGAAGAAGCCGTGAAAGCGGAAAAAGACGGAGCAAATTATTTGGGCGTTGTTGCTTTTAAGACGGGGACAAAACCTGAAGCGGATTCTGTAACACCGGAGATTTTTAAACAAATCAGAGCCATCGTTTCTCTCCCGATTGTCGCAATCGGTGGGATCAATGAAGAGACTTTGCCTTTGCTGTCCGGTTTGGAAATAGACGGGGTGGCGGTCGTGTCGGCGATTATGGGGAGTGCTGACGCGAAAGAAGCGGCTGAAAGATTAAAAAGGGCATGAATAGAATTGAAGTTTTTTATTCTTCTGATTTTTCTGATGCCAACTTCTCCATGATTTCCCGTGCCGCGCCAACCGCCATCTCAAATGTGATGTCGTTCGCATAGTTGAACTCTGCCTGATACTTTTTCCAAAACATCTGCATTCGTTCGCTTTCAAGCACATTTGACAGAACAGTGCCGTACGTTTGTATGGCTTTGTAACTTCCGCGCTTTTTTGAGGTTTGCTCCAACGCTTTTCTCAAAACATCAAATCTCACCTCATCATCGCGCAGTTTCCAAAGAATATAAATATCGTAGTAATCTCTCGGTCTTGAATTGATAGTGCCTTTTGTAATCACGGTTTCCAGTTTTTCAGAAAGCGTTGTTTCAAGGGTGTATGCCATGATGCTGATTTTCTGTTTATTGAATATCGACATGAATGTATACTCGATTTCGCAGGGCGTGATTTTATCACCTGTCGTCACATCAACGGTGAGCGGAACGCTGATTGGCGGATAATTCGCTTTTAAGCTTACACGGATTCCCGGATAGCTGTCACCCTTTCGGATATCGGCGGTGCCGAGTATTTCAAACGCAATACCGTCTTCAATCTGTATTTTGCTGACCGCTTCAAAAATCTCACGGGCGGTTTCATGGGTTAAATCAAAACCTTTGACAGTAGTATCCAAATCCCTTGTCGCTCGTTTGCCTATACCGACTATAGCCGAAATAAGGAAGCCGCCTTTTACGATAAAATTTGTCTTGTACGGCGAGGCGGAAATGCGTTCAAGCAACCGTTCCAACATATAATGTTGCATAATAAGTTGTGCTGATATGTCTTTTTCATCGGCTTTCTTCTTGACGAGCGTTTTCAATTGTGCGGCATTTTTTGTTATCACAGCAATATCTCCATGTAATTATGGATTATCGGAAACACCCGTAACTTTTTAGCATACTCTGTCAGTTTATGGATGTCTTTGTCTCTGGATTCCGCGTATTGTCTCATAGCCGGAAGTACAATCTGTATGTC
>WRDC01000110.1 GCA_009783635.1 Methanimicrococcus sp.
ACGCTTTGGACCGCGCTATGGAAGACGCGATCCGCGTTGTCGGTGTCGCAATCGAAGATCAAAAAGTCGTTGTCGGCGGCGGCGCACCGGAAATCGAGATGTCTCTTCGCCTTCGCGAATACGCGGCAACACTTTCCGGCAGAGAACAGCTCGCCGTTTCCAAGTTTGCCGAAGCGCTTGAAATCATTCCGCAGACGCTTGCTGAAAATGCCGGTCTTGACCCCATCAATATGCTTGCCGAAATGAAGGCGGCGCACGAGAAAGGCAACAAGACGGCAGGTCTTAACGTTTATGCCGGCAAAGTTGAGGATATGTATAAAAATGATGTTTTGGAACCGCTCCGAATCAAAACGCAGGCAATTAACGCAGCAACGGAATCCACCGTCATGATCCTCAGAATCGATGACGTGATTGCATCCGCCAAAGTCACGGCAATGTCTCCGAACGGCCCCGGCGGCATGGGTGGTATGGGCGGCATGGGTGGTATGGGCGGGATGATGTAAAAATTGCTTCCTCGCTTCGCTCGGTCGCAATTTTTCCTTCCACTTGGAGTCCTCAATCTTTTTATGGGGTGCCTTCGGCACCCCGGATGTCATGGGGGTGCCTGACGGCACCCCGTCTTCTTTTTTCCATTCTCTTTTTTTATTTCAAGGGGGTTTTGCCGTTTATTTTTTTACCGTTTACTTTTTAACGTTTATTTTACCGTTTACTTTTTTACCGTTTACTTTTTTACCGTTTACTGTCTGTGTTTTTGACGTTTGCCGTTTGTGTTTTTAGCGTTTACCGTTCTGTTTTAATCATTTTACCGAGAACAATTTCGGGTTCAAATTAATAGTTT
Source organism: Methanimicrococcus sp. (assembly GCA_009783635.1). GTDB lineage: Archaea > Halobacteriota > Methanosarcinia > Methanosarcinales > Methanosarcinaceae > Methanimicrococcus. The sequence goes on from WRDC01000110.1 coordinate 839, forward strand.
CATTCCGCTTTGGTAGTCTTTAAATCCTTGATTTTCGTTCTTCTTACGAATGCAGATTTGAGGCGGTGACGTCTAAACGGCAGCTAAGAAATCAAAAGGTGTTCCCGCTTGGAACAAAAGTTCTTCTTTTACCGAAGATATTTGGATCCCGATAGAGTCGTTGCCGCTTCCCCGCCGCGTTTTGTCTTTTTATACTTATTCCGGCATTGAAAAGCTGTATCCGCCGCAGTCTAAAGCGATTTCAGCGGGATTGCTGGAAGGCAAAAATGTTTTGATTTCCATTCCGACGGCGTCCGGGAAGACGCTGCTTGCCGAGCTGGCGATGCTTCGGGGGTTAGAACTCAATGGCAAGTGCCTTTATATTGTTCCGCTGCGAGCGCTGGCGTCTGAAAAATTCCGCCGCTTTTCCGAATTCGAAGCTCTCGGCTATAAAACAGGTATTTCGACAGGGGACTTGGATTCCGCCGATGAGTATTTGGGGTCCAACGACATCATCGTTGCGACTTCCGAAAAAGTGGATTCGCTGATCCGAAACGAAACGCATTGGATTGAGAATATTTCCGTTGTTGTTTTGGATGAAGTCCATCTGGTGGATTCCCCCGGCCGCGGGCCGACACTTGAAATCATTATTACAAAGCTCAGGCGGATGAATCCGAAAATTCAGATTATTGCTTTGTCCGCAACCATTCAAAATTCCAAAGAGGTGGCCGACTGGCTGGGGGCCGTTTGCGTTGTCAGCGATTGGCGGCCGACGCGTCTGTATGAGGGCGTTTATTTTGACGGTGTTTATCAGGGCGCTCATGCCGGAGAAAAAATCGAAAAGGAAATCGAGCTTGTCGGCAAAGGAAAAGAAGCCGGTATCTCTCTTGCCGCGGGTACGATTCGGGAAGGCGGGCAATGTCTTGTTTTTGCGAGCAGCCGGAAAAACGCCGTCGGATTCGCTAAGAACGCGGGTCAGGTCCTTCAGTTTTATTTGAGCCCGGACGAAAAGGCGGAATTGGCGGCGCTGGCCGGTGAAATCAGCGACAGCAGTGAAACGGATGCCGCGGGCGTTTTGGCATCCTGCATCCGCATGGGCGTCGCTTTCCACCACGCGGGACTGACCGCCGCCCAACGGGAGTTGGTGGAGCGTTCCTTTTTGGCCGGCAAAATTAAAGTCATTTCCGCAACGCCCACGCTGGCGGCAGGCATGAATCTGCCGGCCCGCCGCGTCATCATTGCCGGCTGGCGCCGCTTTGACCCGAATGAAGGGATGCGGATGATTCCGGTCATGGAATACAAACAAATGGCCGGACGCGCGGGCAGGCCGCATATGGACCCGTACGGCGAGTCGGTTCTGATTGCCGCAAAAGAGGAAGATGTTGAAAAGCTGACGGAAATATACGTCACTGCCGCTCCCGAGGCCGTCGAATCTAAGCTGGGCGCTGAAAACGCGCTTCGAACGCACGTTTTGTCCACGATTGTCAACGGCTTTGCCAACACAAAAGAACAGCTTCTGTCCTTTTTCAAAGACACGTTTTTTGCTTATCAAAAAGGCCTTCTCAGTACGATTGCGTTAAAAACGGTCATCGATAAATGTTTGGATTTTCTGATTGAAGCGGATATGTGCCGCGAAATCGGAAATAACGGGGAGGCTGTTCCGGTTTCTGCCGACGCTTCCCAACCGTTTGTGACCGCTGATCAACTTTCCTCGCCTTTGAAGGAGGGAGAAGGCGATATCCGGCTGGTCCCGACCCGTCTCGGCACGCTTGTTTCAAAATTATATTTGGATCCGCTTTCGGCGCACATTCTTCTCCAAAACGTCAAAAAAGCCGAATCAACGGGAATGCTGCTGACGGACATCAGTTTCCTTCACCTCTTCTGCATGACGCCTGATATGAAGCTTCTGTATCTGAAAACAAGCGATTATCCGTGGGTTTCGGAATTTGCGGTTGAGAATGCCGAGCATTTTATTTCCGTCCCGCCGATTACAAAAACTTCCGAATACGAGTGGTTTTTGGGTGAACTGAAAACAGCGCTTCTTCTCTACCGCTGGATTTCTGAAGTTTCCGAAAACGACATTTCAAAAGAGTTCGATGTCGGCGAGGGGGACCTCCGCCAGTTTTCTGAAACAGCTTCCTGGATTTCCGATGCCGGCTCACGGCTTGTTAAACTCTGCGGTTTTCAATCTTTTAGCCTGTTATCGGATTTGGAAATCCGTCTCCAATACGGCGCCTCTGTTCAGTTGCTGCCGCTTCTTAAAATCAGAGGCGTCGGCCGCGTCAGAGCCCGCCGCCTGTACAATGCCGGATTCCGGTCCAAAGAATCTTTCAAGCCGGCGGATTTTGTAACGGTTGCCGGACTGATCGGCCCGGCCATTGCCGAAAAGATTTACCGGGAACTCGGAATTGACCACGGCGGCTACCTTGTCAAAGAAACGAAAAGGAGCGTTTCCGGCTACAAAAAAATGAACCCAAAAAGTGAACCGGGTGAACCGGGTGAACAGGTGGCTGAAAACAGAGCCGAGGCAGAAACGGATTCCGGTCAATCCGCTTCTTCCAAAATTCAAAAAAGATTTGATGATTACTTCTGAATCACTTCAACGCTGCCGTCCGCTTTCCCGATGACGGTTTCGGTGACGTTCATGAAAATGCCGTGTTCGACAACGCCGGGGATCTGTGAAATCTCTTTTGCCAGCTCTTTCGGATTTTTAATTTCTCCGAAATTGCAGTCGATGACAAAATTTCCGTTATCCGTGATAACGGGCCCGTCTTTTTTAACGGCGGCCCGAAGCGCCGGCGTTCCGCCGAGTTTTTTCAAAGAATCCATCACCAATTCTTTACCAAAAGGCATCACTTCTATCGGAACGGCGGCGGACAAAACATCCGCTTTTTTGCCGGGGTCTGAAACGATGACAAAGCGGGAAGCGGACATGGAGACGATTTTTTCACGCGTGTGCGCGCCGCCGCCGCCCTTTATAGCGATCAGATTTTTGTCAAACTGGTCGGCGCCGTCAATCGCGATGTCCAGTTTCGGCGTTTCGGCAAGCGAAGTCAGGGGAACGCCCGCTTCAATCGCAATCGCTTCCGACTGGTAGGAGGTGACAACGCCTTTGATTTGAAGGTTTTCTTCACGAACGCGGCGGCCGAGTTCTCTGATTGTGTAGGCGACGGTCGACCCCGTTCCGAGGCCGACGGCATCTCCGTTTTTGACAAGGCTTGCCGCGTAAATGCCGGCCGCCTTTTTTTCCGGCGATTCTTTGGTTTGATTTCGGTCTGTCATTTCATCACCCGATTAAATCGGAAAGGATCGGAATTGTCCTCAGGGGGACAATCTCTTTCTGTCTCTTGGGAACAAAACCGCTTCGCGGATGTTGTCCAAATTCAGCATCGTCATAATCAAACGCTCGCAGCCTACGCCAAATCCGCCATGCTGAGGCATACCGAAGCGGAACGGTTTTAAATAGAATTCAAAACCGTCGGGATTGAGACCTTTGGATTTTATTCTTTCCGTCAGTAAATCGTATTGGTGAATGCGCTGGGCGCCCGAGGACAGTTCCATCGTGCGGTGCATCA
>WRDC01000111.1 GCA_009783635.1 Methanimicrococcus sp.
CTGCTAAAAACATATTCCACATATCGTTTCCTCCTTTTTGTTCTTTCCGTTGATATCGTTTCAATGACAATTATTTCATTTTTTTCAAATTTTTTTCAAATTTAAGTGATAATTTCTTGTTTATTTCAGCGATTTGTTCAATGATTATTTCAGTGATTTGTTCAGCGATTTGTTCAATGATTATTTCATTGATTTGTTCAGCTATAATTAAGATTTCAATCAATGTCGATGGATTCGACCGCCAACTCCGTTCCGCCGTTCACTTCGGCATTTTTACCGCAGAGCGGGCATTTTAAAGAAGTCATATATTCCAGCAGATCCAATCCGTCACCGCATTTTCCGGGTTTTCCGAAATAACCGCAGTCACATTTGATTTCCGGATCGACGGATTCAAAGGAGTATTCCGCTTTTTCCGCAATCGTTCCTTCGCTGACTGCTTTTAAACAAAATTCCAGTTGCATCGGGTTGACGTGCGCGATTTTACCGATTTTGATGTTGATGTGATTGACAACGGACGCGTTATTTTCTTCGGCTGCCGCCAAAACGCTTTCCATCAAATCAACGGCCAATGAATATTCGTGCATTTTCGCTCCCTTTTCAGTCGCGGCAATACTTGTACCAGCTGTGGCACATCCCTTCGTCGCTGACCATGCAGGGGCCGACCGGCGCGGAGGGCTTGCAGGCTTTTCCAAACATCGGACAGTCCGCAGGCGTTGCTTTGCCGGTTAAGATGGTGGCGCAAATGCAGTTTTTCTTCTTTTTGCTGCGGATTTCACGGACTTTTTTAAGGTCTTCGGCGTACAAATCCTTGTATTTAATGCCGGCATCGTATTCTTTATATTTGTCTTTCAAAACCAAACCGGAGCCGGAAATGATGCCCAGTCCCCTCCATTCGACATCGGAAATGTCAAAAACATCATTCATCATCTTTTGAGCAATAATGTTTCCTTCGGTTTTGACGGCGCGGATATACGCATTTTCAACTACCGCCGTACCGTTTTTCAATTGGTTCAAAAGCATTTTGATGCCGAGCAGGATGTCGTATGATTCAAAACCGGCAACCGCAATCGGATATCCGGCTTTCGCGAAGTCTGTGTAAGGAATCGTTCCGGTAATGACAGCCACGTGTCCCGGAGCGATAAAAGCGTCAACATTGATATCCTGAACCAGCAGGCTGATTGCCGGAGGTGTCAGTTTCAGTGACGTATAAATTGAAAAGTTGGGCGGAAAACCGCGCAAAACGGCGGCGGCGGTTGTCGGGATTGTTGTTTCAAAACCGATAGAGAAAAAGACGATTTCTTTTTCCGGATGTTCTTCCGCGATTTTGACGGCATCGTCAATGGAGTAAACCATGCGGACATCGGCGCCTTCGGCGCGCGCATCGAATAAACTTTCTTCCGTTCCCGGAACGCGGAGCATGTCTCCAAACGTAATCACTGTTAAGCCCTTTTTTGCCAATATGATCGCTGTGTCGATATCGTCATCCGGCGTCACGCAAACCGGACAGCCCGGCCCGCTGAGAACTTCAATTTCTTTCGGAAGAAGACTGCGGATGCCGTATTTTGCAATCGTGCGCTCATGGGTGCCGCAGATATGCATAATGCGCGCCGGTTTAGGGTCGTCGGCAATGGCGGCCACCAGCTTTTTCTGGATTTCCACCGGATTTTCTAAAAACGGGTCTGTTTTTGACATGAACACCACGGCTCCCCATTCAAGCGTTTCCTTTATCAAAAGCCTCATTGGCGGCCAGAAGCTCATCAAAAGCTTCGATTGTCATCCGGGCTTCCTCTTCCGTAATGATCGATATCGCATAACCGACATGGACAAGAACATGGTTGCCGACGGTCACTTCCGACGCGCCGCCGAGAAGGTCTAAATTGACTTCTCGGAAGACGCCGCCGAAGTCTACTTCCGCTTTATTTTCCGCAATAATTTTTGAAATTTTCCCAGGAATTGCAATACACATTTTATTTCCCTCTCCAAAATATGATTATTGTCTTTTGACGTTTTGTTAATCTTTATTTAAAGCTGTCGTTAAAGCTGTGTCGTTAATGTCGTTAAAGCCGATTAAAGCGGTCATTAATGTCTTTAATGCGGTGCATTAAAGCTGTGTCGTTAATATCGTTAAAGCCGATTGAAGCGGTCATTAATGTCTTTAATGTGTTGCATTAAAGCTGTGTCGTTAATGTCGTTAAAGCCAGTTAAAGCCGTTGTTAAAGCCGTCATTAAAGCGGTCATTAATGCCTTTAATCTGTTGTCTATTAATGTTGTGTCTTTAATGTCATTAAAGCGGTCATTAAAGCTGTTATTAAAGCTATTAAAGTTGTTGTTCATTTCCAACCGTTTTTTAAAATAATTCTTTATCCTTTTCGGCCGGACAAATCATGCCTTCTCAATTTGGTTTGTTTTTATTTTGTTTTTAATTTTGTTTTTCTTTTTCGTTTTGTTTTTCATTTGTTTTTTATTCGCAGTTATATGTGGTAATCGCTTTTATTTACATTCGATTCCATAACTTATTATCCCGTCATTTTATTTAAATATGTCTTTTATTTAAATATTTTTTTATTTAGGGCTATTTTTTGTTTAGCTTTTTCAGTCCGGCTGATTTCTTTTCCAATTAAAAAACAATTCTTTTTATGTTCAAATTCGGTTGATTTCTTTTCCAATTAAAAAATAATTCCTTTTATGTTCAAATCCGGTTGATTTCTTTTCCAATTAAAAAACAATTCTTTTTATGTTCAAATCCGGTTGATTTCTTTTCCAATTAAAAAATAATTCCTTTTATGTTCAAAATTTTTCATATTCTGATTTTCTGAAAAACCCGCGTTTTTTGTTGAAGGTAATTTTGTTGAAGATAATTTGGTCACTCTAAAATTATTCATTTTGCCGATTTATATTTATAATATCATCGGTTTAATCCCGCACGTTTTTTAATTATAAATGTGGAAAACGTTTATATAGAGTATGTTGAATATAGAGACAAGCTACTATCTTTATAGTGTTTACAGTAGAGGGTTTTCAAATGGCTAGTGAAAAATTGAATATGATTGAACAATTCAAGAACCTTGATATTCTCAAGGTCGACCGCCGTACTTTTCTTAAAGCGGTAGCTGCCCTTGGAGCGACCTCTTTTGTTTCAATTTACGGAAATCAGCTTGTAAAAGCGTTGGAATTTTCCGAAACAAAAGTTCTTTGGCTTCACGGTGCAGAATGTACAGGCTGCTCTGAATCCGCGTTAAATGCGAGCGCACCCGAATTTGCCGATGCTCTCGCCCAATTGAATGTCAGTTTGGTTTACCATGAGACACTTTTGGCTCAGCAGGGTATTTTTGTTGACGGCAAGTTGGTCGGTACATCCGATTTGAACGGTGAAATCTTGTTGGACGAGCTTGTTGAAGCCGGCGGCTACATCTTGGTCGTCGAGGGATCAATCGGCAACGGTCCGGACGGAACCGGCAAAATCAACATGATCGGCAATCACACCTTCAAAAGCATTTTTGAAAAGACGGCTAAAAAAGCCGCCGCGATCATTGCTCTCGGAACCTGCTCCACATATGGCGGCATTACGGTCACAGACAGCGCCACCAAAAAATATTGCGACTTTATGGGCGTTAACCAAACCGAGAACAAGAAAGGCGGTATGATGGAAGTTCTCGGAATCAATAAGCCCGTTATCAACATCCCCGGATGTCCGTCACATCCCGACTGGTTCTTCTTAACCGTCGCGGCCGTTCTCCTCGGAAAAATCGATTTGGCCAACCTCAACGGTGTTTTGGACTCAAACGGCAGACCTAAGGTCTTTTATCCGCCGAATGCCACGCTTCACGACAACTGCCCGCGCCGCGGCTTCTATGACCGCGGAGTTCTCGACAAGAGATTCGCGGAAGGCGGCTGCCTCTGGAAGGTTGGCTGTAAAGCGCCGTACACCCACTCCGATTGCGCACTCAGAAAATGGAACAACGGAACAAGCCTCTGTATGCAGGTCGGCGGCCCGTGCATTGCTTGTGTTGAACCGATTTTCCCCAACGGCTCCATGCCCTACTACACTGAGACCGAAAGCGCGGGCGTTCTGTTCGGCGTCAATATCGGAACCGTTGCGGCTCTCGCCATCGGCGCGGCTGTCGTTGCGGCCGGTGTGCATGCTGTTCGCAGAATTAACAAGGAGAAGTGATGAAAAATGGTTAAAGTTACAGTTGACCCCTTAACAAGAATTGAAGGACACATGAAAGTCATGGCTGAAGTTGACGCCAATGGCATTATCACTTCCGC
>WRDC01000112.1 GCA_009783635.1 Methanimicrococcus sp.
AAAACGGAACGGGCGGTTTTCAAATCCAAACTCGGTCCGAGAAAAACAATGATTGAAGCGGCAGTCAACAGATATCACCTCAGTCCCCGTTCAGGTTTCGCGGACATATTTTTTAACGCGGCCGCCGCCGGCTTTGACGGCTTTGGAACGTGCCTCTTTGCAGCGAAGTCCCGCCCGGCTTGAATCGATCGCAAATGATTCCAATCCGGGTACAATCACGCGGACAACGGAAATGTTGAGATTTGGACGCGTCAGGTCTTTGACGATGACGGTTTGAAGGCCAACGCGGTTGAGAAGCGCCACTGTGTTTTTGATTTCATCCAGAAAATCGCCGGCGGATATGTCTTTGAGTTCCGAGAAACGAACAGTGTCGGTTTCGTCAAACCATTTGGCATTCAGCTGTTTCGTTCGTTCGTAACCGATTTGTTTGCGTACATCCGCAATTGTTGCGTCTTCGCGGGCGCCGTGGATCTGGGTGGCGCGGCTTTGAGCCACTTCCGTCAGCGCGCGCAGCGCGGCAATTTTCGGTGACGAGTGCGTTCCCATGCCCAAGCACAGCAGCGCGGGATCTTTAAGAACGATGTCATCCGAAACAGCGGCAATTGTTGAAAGACCGATGTCGCTTGTGATATCGCGGAGAAGGACTTCGATTCCCGCTTCTTTAAATGAGTTCAAAAGGCCGGCGATATCTTCGTCGTCAATATCGACAATCATTCTGCCGCCGGTTTTTCCCGCTTCGCACAATGACCAAGCGTCGCGTTCGATGACTTCGCAAAGGGCGTGGAATGTGGCTTCTTCAAGCGTGTTTCCCGAAGCGGTTCCGTTGGTGCCTGTCCGGAAAACGGAATAAAAGCGAGACGTCAGAGGGTGGTAAACCGCCGCCGCCGGAACAAAAAGCTCTTCTAAAATCAAATTGCCTCCATCGTCCGAAAGAATTTCATGGCCGACTGTCCACGGAATAGCGGCGTCCGGGTCAACGCCGTTTGGAAGAATGAGCTCTGCCGGGTCCAAAATTTCGTATTTTTCACACATTTCGGAATATTTCCCCGTTGTCAGCGGGTCATCCGGCTGAAGTTCCGCCGAATATCTTTCCAACCCTTCCATGATTGCGGAAACGCGGGCCGCAATCGGTGTGACGCCTTTGCCGTTGTAAACGGAAATGGCGCCGTCTGCGGCTCCCGGCCGTATGCACGAAAAAACCGGAATATTGAGGCGGTCCAGCTTGGTGATATCGGCAACGCGCGTAATGCCGGCAACTTCTGTCAAGGAAGAGATGATTTCAAACGTCTCTTCCGGCGATTTCACGCGGTGCGTTTCTTTGAGGTATAATTTCGGACAAGATTTGAATTCCATGGCGTCTCACAGTGATAAAACGATAAAATTAAGAGTAATTGCAGAATAAACGTGATTGTTTGAGAAGAATGAACAGAAATGATTTAACAGTTTTCAATCGGAAAATTCAATCGGAAAATTCATCGGAAAATTCATCGGAAAATTCAATCGGAAAATTCAATCAGAATTCAATGGAAAAACAATTTCATTTCAACGGAAAATTATTCAAAGAAAAAAAGGCGGAAAAAGATAAATACACTGGCCGGGACTCGAACCCGGGTTCGAGCGTTGGCAACGCCCGGTGATAACCACTACACTACCAGTGTTTTTTGATAAATCTTTTTGGAAATCTTAGAATTGCTTGAAGCTATTAAATGGTTTCGATGGCTGAAAATGCCCGATGCCCAAAGCCGGATTTGAACCAGCGACAACTGCCTCTTCAGGGCAGCGCTCTCCCACTGAGCTATTTGGGCACAGGCGCCTTCATAGTTTATTTTCCTGCGTGAACAGTTTCGATAAATGGGCCCGCTGAGAGTCGAACTCAGGACCTCCGCCATGTCAAGGCGACGTCATAACCATCTAGACCACGAGCCCATTAATGATTTGTAACAGTGAAGAGAAATTCAAGCCTTTAAAATCCCTTTCAATAAGGGGTTCGCTTGCATTTTCCTCTCGGCTGTGCACTCCTGATAAATATGATAATCGTATATAAATGTTTTGAGATGGGGGACGATACCCTAAAAAAGAAACGGTCAGACATATAAATAAGACAAACGGAAGAAAAAGGGAAGAAAAAAGGAAAGAAAAAAGGAAAGAATAAGGACCCGGTGAGCCGAATCTGCCGGTATTGAAAAACGGCTGTTTTTAATAAAACGGCTGTTTCAAAACCGTTTGTTTCAGTAAAGCGTCTGTTTCAAAACCGTTTGTTTCAGTAAAGCGGCTGTTTCAAACCGTTTGTTTCAGTAAAGCGTCTGTTTCAAACCGTTTGTTTCAGTAAAGCGTCTGTTTCAAAACCGTTTGTTTCAGTAAAGCGGCCGTTTTTAATAAAACGTATTCGGCGTTTCCGTGGCGTTTTCAAAAGTCAGGGTCTTGCCGTCCGGATAATAAAGAATCAGCCGGTTGACCGGACTGCCCAAAGCGCGGGAATCATGAAGATAATAAGCGCCGGTCAGGCGTGACGCGTTGATCAGCTCAATGGTTGCGGAGCTTCCCTGAACGGAAGTCAGCTGGTATTCATCAAAACCGTAAAGAAAAGAAACAATAAAAGGATCCAGATTGCGGTTGCCAAAGAAAGAAACATACATCTGCGTCAGAAAACCGACATCGTACTCAATCTGGGCGGTTGCGTTTTCACCATGAAACCGGATTTCCATCTGCGTGACCTGAAGTTCGGTGTGCGGCTCCGCGTCCCAGCCGAAAGATGCCGAAGCGATAATAACAGCTACAACAATCAACAGTGGAATCAATAATTGCTGTGGTTTCATTTCTATCCCCGACGATGTATTCAATGATAAGAATCACGCTGTCCGTTAAAACAATGCGCTGCCTTCATGAATTCATAATTTCATAAATTCAGATATGGCGGCAGGCGGACCAAAGACGGCTGTTCAATAAATCTGTTCTTCCGCCGATTCCGCCGAATATCATATATCTGTTCATTATGTCATTCATATTATAAATTGTTCACCCGGCAACAGGATTTATTTATATAGAAAAGCCGTAATAAAACGAATTCTAAACATCTATATGTTCAAAAAACAGACTGTTCAAAAAACAGACCTTCATGTGAGTTTTTATATGGGTGAAATGTGTAGGAGATTACCATAAAATAAATCCATAAAATAAATCCATAAAATAAATAACGAATTAAAAGCTTGTTTGTGCATCTCGCAAGTTGTCAAACGGGTTCGTTTATGATTTTTCAGAGTTAAGATTTTTTAAAAAATGTGGTAAAAATGGAAACATTCAACAAACTCACGGAACATACGGTTCAAGACGGTACGTTCTCTGAGAATCCTGACCCTGCAAAAAATGTGAAAGTTGCAAAAACCAATGCCATTGAAACAAAGAGCGGTGCCATTGAAACAAAGAGCGGTGCCGCTGAAATGAAAGCGGAAACCGCCGAAATCAGGGAAATTCCGAACGACAATGAGAATATTGAACTCGGCTACAGTTTCAGCAACACGGGAGAAATTGTTGTTCCGCCGCTTTTGATCGATCAGATTTTGGGTCAGGAAGACGCTGTTGAAATTGTTAAAAAGGCCGCCCGCCAAAGACGCCATGTGATGATGATCGGAACGCCCGGTACAGGAAAGTCTTTGCTCGCCAAAGCGATGGCGGAATTGCTTCCCAGAGAGGAATTGGAAGACATTTTAGTTTATCCGAACGCCGAAGACTCCAACAACCCGCGTATCCGCCGCGTGCCGGCCGGAAAAGGCCGGGAAATCGTGGCCGCCCACCGTGCCGAAGCGCAGAAAAAGGCGCAATCCAAAACCATGATCATGTTTCTTTTGATGATCGGCATCGTTCTTTACGGCGTTTTTACCAATCAGCTTCTGATGAGTGTCTTTATTTGTCTGCTTTTTATGCTGCTGGCGCGCCAGTTCATCGGCCGCGACGAAGCGATGATCCCGAAATTGCTGGTTTCCAATTACAATAAGCAGCAAGCGCCTTACATTGACGCGACCGCCGCTCACGCCGGCGCGCTTTTGGGCGATGTCCGGCACGACCCGTTCCAGTCCGGCGGCCTTGAAACGCTCGCTCACGACAGAGTGGAAGCGGGCGCCATCCACAAATCCCACAAAGGCGTTTTGTTTATCGATGAAATCAACCTCTTGGGCGTTGAATCACAGCAGAGTCTCTTAACGGCGCTTCAAGAAAGGGAATACGGCATCACCGGTCAGTCCGAAAGAAGCTCCG
>WRDC01000113.1 GCA_009783635.1 Methanimicrococcus sp.
AAATTTTATAGATACCGAAATATCCGAACAGATAAGTTGTCACGGACCCCAAATAACTGCCGACCGTGGCAATAATCAGCATATACCAGAAGTTGTGTGTCCGAAACATCAGGGCAATAAGGACTTCCGGACTGAGCGGAATCAAAGAAGCGGCTATCAGCGCACTGATAAATAAACTGAGATAACCGTAATTGAACAAAAAATCGTTAATTATCGGCGCGATAGTCTCAAACATCTTTTCTCCTATTTTTTTGGGAACATCTTCCCATTTTCTGTCAGTATAAACAATATCAGTATAACCAATATAAGAATTACCAATATAAGAATTACAAATATAAGAATAACCGATATTTACGATCAGCTTTTTCTCATCCTTATTTCAAAGAACATTTCAATCGCCATGCCGATGGATATCTTTTCCTTTTTGCGCACTTTTGCGGGCAGGGCAATAAAATGCGTTCCGTCGCCCATCGGCAACAGGGATGTCGGCCAGCTTGAATTGCCGACCTTAGCGGTGACCGCGATGAGCCCGCGGTCTGCAAGATGTTCAAGCGGCTTGCTTAATTCGGCCGGTACTGAAACATAATACCAACCCATTTTGCGTTCAAATAATTCGACTTTAGCAATGAATGTATTGTTCATATCCGTCATCTTATTTCATTGTCTTATGTGCGTAAGGCACATATTACCTTATTTATTCTTATTTATTCCAAACTTCCATACTCGGCCGGGGAAAATAATATCCGGCGAATCGTATGAAAAATAGTTTATATCCTGTCATAAGTTATTTAAACGTATATTCGGCTTCTTAAACTTAAAACTGAGAGTGACAATCATTATGACATCCAATAAAATATCGGTTCCTTACGGGGGCGGCCAATTATCCTTTGAATTGCCGGGATCCTGTTTTTTGGGAATGGTTCTTCCGTCTGACGAGAATGCGCAGGCCGGCTCTCCCGATAATATTATCCGAGAAGCGCTGGCCGCTCCTGTCGGGACAAAAAGGTTGTCCGAGTCCGTCGGCCCCGGTCAAAGAATTGCTGTTATTGTCAATGATATTACACGCCCGACGCCATCCGCGTATTTGATTCCTTTCATTTTGGAAGAACTTGAAGCGGCCGGTGTTCCGGATGAGAACATTACTTTTTATTTCGCGCTCGGTCTTCACCGCGAGAACACCGAAGATGAAATGAAGCAACTTCTCGGCGCGGATGTTTACAGCCGGTACAAACACGTTCAGCACGAGGTTGGTTCTTATCCCGTTACGTCTTTTGGAAAAACGTCACGCGGGACGCCGATTGAAATTTATGAAGACATCCCGAAAAATGATTTTGTTATCGGAATCGGAGAAATCGGTTTCCATTATTACGCCGGTTACAGCGGCGGCGCCAAATCTATTTTTCCCGGCGTCAGTTCCAAGAATTCAGTGATTGCCAACCACAAAATGATGATTGAGAAAAATGCTGTTTCGGGCCGCGTCGACAGCCCCGTCCGTCAGGACCTTGAGGAAGCCGTTAAAATTGCCGGCCTCGATTTCATTTTGAATGTTGTTTTGGACAGTCATAAACAGGTTGTCGCCGCGTTTGCCGGCGATTTCATCCAAGCTCACCGAAAAGGCGTTTTGGTGGTCGACGCTCTTTACAAAGTCGAGGTGCCGCCCACCGACGCTGTCATTGTCTCCTGCGGCGGCTATCCGAAAGACATCAATTTGTACCAAACCAATAAAGCGCTTGATAACGCAACGCAAGCCGTCGCGGAAGGCGGATCCATTATCATTGTCTCCGAATGCCGTGACGGTATCGGCAACGACATTTATGACCGGTGGAATAAATCCTGCAAAACGGCAGCCGAGGCAATTGCCCGTTTCAAAACGGAGTTTGAATTCGGCGGCCACAAGGCGGCGACAACGGCTGCCGCATCCGTTCGTTTCCAACTCTATTTGGTCTCTTCTCTGCCCGGCGAAACCGTCCGCGAGGCATTTTTTGAACCGTGCGCAACGGTCGAGGAAGCCGTTTCCCGCGTTCTTGCCAAAAATCCGAACGCCAAATTTTTGGTGATGCCTTACGGCGGCCAGACTTTACCGAAGATAAAAGAATGAATATGGTGAAATCTATGGCAAAATGGAAATCTATGGCAAAAAAAGAAACCCGTTTACAGACCCGTAAGCTGGCTTGGGGTATTACCGGCGCCGGCGACAAGCTGGCGGAAACTGTTGAAGTGATGCGCGCGGTCCGTGAAAAAGATTATCTGATCAATGTTTTTGTTTCCTCCGAAGGCGAAACCGTTCTGAAATGGTACAAATTATTCGACGCTGTATCAAACGATTTTGATTCCTTCGCGGTTGAGAAAGGGCCTAACTCTCCGTTTATTCTCGGCGACCTGCAGACCGGTCAATATGACGCGCTTATCATCTCGCCGGCAACAGCCAACACGGTTGCCAAAATTGTTCACGGGATTGCCGACACACTGCTGACAAACGCCGTTGCCCAAACGGCCAAAAGCGATACGCCGATTTACATTTATCCGGTGGATGACACAAAAGGCGAAATTAAAACAAAGGCGCCGAACGGCCGCGAGTTTAAATTGAAAATGAGGGACATTGATCTGAAAAATACAAAAAAACTGAAAAAAATGGAAAATATTCAAGTTCTGAAGTCACCGGCAGAGCTGAATGACTATTTCAGATAATTTCATCAGTGTCCCGCGTCCTCTGAAACAGAGTTTGCCGGGCGGGTGGCATTTCAATACTTTCACCCCGCATTGCTCCGCTTTAATACCTGTCAGAGACATTCTTAAGTTACCGTCCCGCAAGAACAAGACGGAGGAACTTATCATGAACGCCACAATTGAAAACACTGATTCCGAGACATGTATCGCTGACATCGCTGACATTACATTTGAACAATCAGGCGAAGGCGATGACTTTTTTAACGGCTTGGTTCAAAGAGCCCGCTATTATGAACAATTTGAAGACAGAAAAACACGGATTACCTATTCCGTGACCCAAACAAACATTGAGGCTTATTCCTAACCGTTTCATTCTCATCATTTCAAGGCGCCGCAGATTTCTTTTGCGTTGCCTCCTCCATTTGTTTTTTTCCTTCATTCCGCTTATTCATTTCATATGCGGGGCAGAGCTTTTTTGTTCTGCCCCTGTCTCCCATTCTTTTTCGTCATTTCATCTTTTAAAATCAAGACAAAAAACTCAGACATCTCGCGGTGTTGATCGCTCTTATTTTCGCGGTGTTGATCGCTCTTTTTTTTGCGGTGTTGATCGCTTTTTTTTTTGCGGTGTTGATCGCTCTTTTTTTTGCGGTGTTGATCGCTCTTTTTTTCAGGCCTTCGGCCGTTTTTTAAAAACAAAAAAAGTAGGGTGAAATTTGAGAGTTTTGATAAAAGAGGTGAATTTCTTTTATCAATGACTCGCAAATTTCGGTTCAATGTGTCTTTACGGAATGTTTTTGATATTCATAGGGAGGGAGAGTATTTTTTTTATTTGGGGTTTTACGTTTTTCAATTTCGTTTTTTGTTTGGGGTTTTACGTTTTTCAATTTCGTTTTAGCTACATTTTTATGGAGGTTTGTGTGCTTTTGAAAGGATCAGTGTTATAGGCTCAAGAGTTTTGATTCTTGTCATTGTCGGAATCAAATCTTTGAGGCTCGTATTTAGGTTTGTCATCGGCAATTTCTGAATTTATATCAATTGTGTAATATTCCGGTATGATTGAGGTTTCAGGATTACAACAATATTTTATATTTGACGATAAAATGCTATTATTAAGTTATATTACTTAAATCTTTTCACAAGGTTATATTTTTCAAATATTCAAACGTCAAAACAACCTAATAAATCATCCATATCTCAAAAGCCGGATATTTCCGGCTGAAATGAGAAAAATAACTGTTTGCGGAGAATTTTTCATACGGTTTCATTCCTAAACTCGGAAAGTCGGGTTCTTTCGGGATTTATTTTAATATTTGAACACCTTAGTTTAAGCAATCTTTTCATCATAATCAGGAAGAATAACAATGAGTGACATTTTAAGGCGCGGCCGTCTGAGTAAAACACCCGGCGAAGAGGTGCGGGCTTACACCTCTTCCATGGATGCCGATCAATGGATCTTTGAAGCGGACGTCTATGTGGATATGGCGCATACGCTGATGCTGAAAGAACAGAATATCATTTCCAAAGAAGATTGTTCCAAAATTCTGTCCGGTTTGATGACAATCC
>WRDC01000114.1 GCA_009783635.1 Methanimicrococcus sp.
AAGATGACGATCTTCCGACAACGATGACAGAGACTGTCGACATCGTGGACAGCGATGTGACTGTATACGCCGTTTGGGGCTATGACACAAGCGGTAACGGTAAGCCTGACATCTCGGATGAAATGTACAAAGTGGAATACAAAGTCAATGGCGGCAATGCAAACGGCCCTGCGGATGATACAAACATCCTCAACGGCACGGTTCACCCGCTGTCGCTGACCGGCCCGACGCACAATAATGCGACGTACAAAGGCGCGAGCACATCCGTTAAGTTTGTCGGCTGGAGCGAAAACCCGATTGCAAAAATACTTGAAGCAGGCGATGATTCGTATCTCAGCGATATTATCACAACCGTGACAATCAACGGCGCTGACGAAGAAGTCTACGCTGTTTGGGGCTACGACACGACCGGTAACGGTCCTGACGTTAAGGCAAACAAGTACGAGGTGGAATACGATGTCAACGGCGGCAACGCGGATGGCCCTGTGAATGATACAAACATCCCCGACGGCGCGGTTCACACGCTGTCAACGACCGGCCCGACGCACAATCAAGATAGCGGTTTTGCTGTGTTGTTCGCGGGCTGGAGCACGATTCAGGAGACAAATATCCTCTCAAAAGGAGATGCTCTTCCCGCAACAATGACAACGACTGTGACAATCACAGGTAATGATGTGACGGTTTACGCGATTTGGAGTTATGATAAGAACGGTGACGGTGTCCCCGATATCTTCGAAAAAGACCCCAGGCCTCAGAGACCCGGTTCCGGAAACGCAAGTGTTGTCAACCTCAACCCCGATGATTCTTCAATGTCTTTGCCGCCGAATCCGGACGCTGATTCGAACGCCGATTCGGGACAAGGGGGACGCAGTCTGCCGGATCCGTTTATAGAGCCGGACGCATCTGCACCTTATCCGTTCTCACACATCGTTTTGATGTTCCTGACGGCACTGGCCATTTTCTTGTTTGCATGGAGATCGCGTTGGACGGAAAAAGACAAAGGTAAAAAGAAAAATTAATAAATCAATAAACCGCTGTTTCGACAGCGGTTCTTTTTTTATTCTCTTTTAATTCTCTTTTAATTCTTTTTTAATTCTTCTTTACTTCTTCTTTACTTCTTATTTTTTAGGTATCAGAATGGGTAACCATATCATTTGCCGCCCAGTCACGATCCGAATAATCAAATCCGCATTTTTCCGGCTCGGAAGCTTAGAAAAAGACTTTCATTTAAAAAGAATTCAAAAAGAGAAGAAGAGAAGAAAAGAAAAAGAGAATTTAAAATTTCACTTCAATGATTTCGGCGTCTTCCACCATCTTTTGAATGAAAGCGTCTAAATCAAAATCCATTTTATTTTCTTCGTCAGCGGCCGCGGTCAGTAATGCTTTCACTTCCGGCTTATCCGGAACGGCCAAACATTCTTTTTCACCATTGGAACGAATCGAAATATCGAACGTGCCAATCTTTTGCGCAATGTCGATGATTTCCTGTTTATCCAACGCAATCAGAGGGTGATAAAGCGGCAAACTAAGGCCATATGTCTCCGACAGCATATTTTCAGCGGTCTGCGACGCGACTTGACCCAAAGACGAACCCGTAATAATCCCGCTTGCGCCTTCTTTTTTCATGACGGCGCCGGCAGTCTTAAACATTGAACGTTTGCAGAGAAGGCAGATATTTTTAGGATGGGCCGTTGCCATCATTTTTTCCATATATTTGCCGTGATTGATACGGTATATTTTATGTTTTCTGCCGGGCATCCATCTCAGCAGAACTTTTGCATTTTCGATCGCTTTTTCAGTACTGATCGGATTGCCGTACTCTTCGTTATCGAAAAAAACGGGAATAATTTCAACGCCGCGCTTCATCATCAGCCAGGCGGCAACCGGCGAGTCAATGCCGCCGGAAAGCAAAACGACCATTTTGCTCTGCGTTCCCGTCGGAAAGCCTCCCGGACCTTTCAGGGCGTCAAAATAAATATAAGACTGCTTTTGCCGCACTTCCACGAAAATCTCTTTGTCCGGATTTTTTAAATCAACGGCGGGCGTTTTACCGTTTTCCGTCAATTGATTCCAAATGGCGTCACCGCATTCTTTTGCAATGTCATTGGACGTAAAGGAGTGATTCCCGGAACGGCGGGCGCGAACGGCAAAAGTTTCACCGGATCCGATGTCAGCGGCGCCGACCGCGGCGCACAAAGAAGTAATGTCTTCCGGCACAGATGAACAAGTATAAGCCGAAGAGACGCTGACGACTCCGAAAACGCGGCTGACCGCGGCAGCTGCGCCGATGTCCTCGGTATGGACAAAAATCCGGCCAAAATCGCGCTGAACTTGGGAATATTGAACCCCGCAATAGTCAAGCATTTGTTGAATGTTGTTTTTCAAAATCTGCTCATACCGGTCACGAACACCTTTGCTCTTCAGCGACAGCTCACCATATCGGACGATCAGTATCGTTTTTTTATAATCGTGACTCAAAAAAGCTTCCGTATCGGCGGATGAAACTGACATGATAATCCCTATTGTCGCTTGAAATGAAGTCATTACCGGAAAAATCAATACCTTAAAAAAGAAATGAGTAGCCCGGCACGGATTCGAACCGAGGTTACAGGATCCAGAGTCCCGTATGATTGACCACTACACTACCGGGCTTCGTTGTTGCTCAAAAAGCAACCCTACTTATGTAGAATCCTATAAATACTTTCCGTCCGATTCGGCTTTGCACGAAATGTCGGGTTTAGCGCGAGCAGTCAATTTGCATAACCTTCGGGGTACTGCCCCTTACACCAAACCGCTCTCCGAAAGCCGCCATTTCGCCATTTTTGCCTCATGATCAATTTTTACGCCTTGCCTTATCCACTTTTTCTTGAACGTTAAATCTTTTCATCTCTTCTTCAGCAAAATGATATGGCGAATTTTTGTCGGCAAGCCATGTGCGTGTCATTTTGTTTACAATGACAAATGCGAAAAGAAGCATATACACAACACCTATTATCCAATCCCAAACAGATGCGAGACCATTGGATTGAATATAATAGATATAGTAAATTCCAAGCGGAATATGCAAAAGTGTTACTGCTCCCAACCCCGGATTATAGAATGATTTCAATTTAATGTTCGTGGTTATTCCATGAACGATAAATTGACACATGCCAAACAATATTGGCGCTAAACCAAGCCAAATAATGTCGGGTAAAAATACGGGAATTAAATACATAGTATAACCGGCGACAACGTTTGTTATCATTGCTGAGTTTTGGTTGAGCGGATACCTGTCCGGGGTGGGGCTGTTTTGAAGCGCAATATTCATAATTGCCGGTTCGCCGCCCGGGAAACCGTATTCTTCAAATTGAAGGACTAAAATTGCAATGAAGTTTAACAATAACACTTTTTGCAAAATACCCATACTGTTCCATTGCAAAACAAGGAAAATTGCAGCAATAACAGCAACCGCCAATCCGATATTGTACCAATGTCTTCTAAAAAATTTCATGTTTGCCTTCTCTTTTTTTGATTATAATCGGATTGTCACTCTTTGTCAAACCATTGTCAATTGTGAATTTAACTTCAAGAAGAGGAGAAGGGGAAAATATGACGGAGCCGATATTACATCCTCTGCATTACGAATCCAATGATTCTTCGCTGTTTCCCAAAATTGCCGTCCACCACCAGCGGGCCATATCGATCAAATCTTTTGAAAATTGTCCCGACAAATGATACTTTTGATTTTTGACAGAAATAAGACCGGCTCCCGTCAGCTTATTTCTCATTGAATAAAAAGAAGCGCGGCTGATTTCCAAATATTCCAAAACCATTCCCCATTCTTCCGTCCGAAGCGGGTTTCCTTCTTTTTGCCGCGATTCGACCAAATTTAAAAATTTCTGCCCGCGAAGGGCGGTCACTTCTTCCTGAAAAAGACGGCGCATTAAACTGTAATAAGGGTCTCTGGAACTGCTGATGCGCGCACTTGATTCCGATCGGATAACAATGGTTGTGGCTGTTTTCGGAGCATTTTTAACAATAGACATAACGGATTATTAGCGCCCTTTCTTTTTAAATTGTTGCACATCGCAAAATTTCAAAAAAAGTTTACGGAAAAGAACGCAATCGAAGCTGAAAACAGAATTTTTTAGAAAGATGAATCTACCGCTGATGAATGCATTGAAGCAAAAGATTGCCGTCACCTTTCATTGTTTCATTGAAAGGGTGTGTAAAATAATCAA
>WRDC01000115.1 GCA_009783635.1 Methanimicrococcus sp.
AAGTAAAGGTTCCAAATTAAACACCCGTATTTTTAAAGTAAAGTAGATAAAGGAACGTCACAGAATTTAATGATTCCTATCCGGATTTGTTTTCGGAAAAGCAATATGGCGCTCCCAATATGACACTTACAAACAGGCGCATGAGCCGTTAGTTGTTCATTCAAAATCGTTTTCATTCAAAACTTCAACGCCGGCCATGATTTGAATGCCGGATTTTTGTTTTTGTCGCATTCGGAGGATTCCGGCCGGAATCGTACTGACGGCGGCTGTTGTCTCTTCCCGCGTCAGCCCGAGAAGCCGTCCGAAAGCTTCCAGCTCATAAGGCCCGCGCTGTTCAAAAAAAGAGCCGGCACCGCTGAATAACAGAATCGGGACATTGTATTTTCGAAGGACCAGAATCATTTCGGCCGCGTCCGCAAACAGTTTGCTGCGGCGGTATCCTTTCACAAAGAGGAAGGGAGCCATATCAAAAGCAAAAGCTGTCTTTCTGCCGGCAGCAAATTTAGCGACAATATGATTGATCGGGCCTGCCACCGGTTTTTGAGAATTGTTTGAAACCGGAATGACGGCGTCCACATCGGGGGATTCGGCCGCCGCGCGAATGATTTTTTCATCCGATGAGCGCACGGTCAGGAAATCCGCGTCCGGCCGTTCTTTTCGGATCAGAGAGTAAAGTGTGTTTTCATTGTCGGCCTCGATTTCGATGCCTTTATGGTAACGGACCGGCCTGCCGTGTACCGGCCTGCCGCTGACCGGCCTGCCGGTCTCAAAGAGACTTGAACAAATACCTTCGCCCTCATTTTGTTCTGTTTTTCCGGCTTTTTGAAAAAGAATGATATCCGTGAAATTGAATTTTTTAAAAAACGGACTGACATTTTCAGACAGCGAAGCGTCGTCTGTCCGGACGCGGCCGGTTTTGGAACAGATTTCGCCGAGGACTTCTGCCGACACATAATCAAAATAAACTTCGGAAGCGGAATCATTTTCGACCAAACAATTCCTCCACGATGGGACCGGCTTTTTCCCATGATTTCGGATAGGTTTCGATTTTGACGCGGACAAAGACGGCGTCGGAGGCTTCGGTGAATCGAAGACGGCCGGCGGCCGCGTCCTGCTTTGAAAATCTCATGTAAAAGTTTAAATCATCGTCAAGGCGCTCGGGCATTTGACTGCGGAGCGTTTCCAAGTCTTCATCGGTGATGTTTTCCTTGAAGAATTGAACGAATTTAGAACAGGCGCCTTTTTTTTT
Organism: Methanimicrococcus sp.; assembly: GCA_009783635.1. Classification (GTDB taxonomy): domain Archaea; phylum Halobacteriota; class Methanosarcinia; order Methanosarcinales; family Methanosarcinaceae; genus Methanimicrococcus. The sequence continues at coordinate 1,250 of WRDC01000115.1, forward strand.
CAAAACGGCGGTTTTGATGTGGATCGGATTATTAAAGTGTCCTTCGGTCTCGATTGTCTCTTTCAGGCCGTCAAGCTCATCCGTTTGAGACAGGCAGGATGCCAAAAAAAAGTCCAGAGCCGAATCGACTCCGGACAAATCTTCTGTCGCGTGCGCAATAACGCGAAAATTGATATGATGAATCATTTTCCTCTGTTCATGTGTGACCGAAGGCTTGGTCTGTTCTTTTCAGAACCGTTTCCGCGGACCGATAAACCTCTGCCTTTCTTGCCGGCGCCGGTCAGGCCGCGCTGCGCTCTGCCGCGGTTGGCGGGGCTGCAGATCCAGTTGAGGTGTTTGTCACTCTGAATAACAGGGTGGCTGGGGTCAACGAGAATAACTTCGTACCATTTGAATTTACCGTCTTGGGCGACCCAGTAGGAGTTCAGGACTTCCATGTTCGGATATTTGCGTCCGGCACGTTCTTCACAGATTCTCTGAATGCTTTTTCCGGCAGTGATTTTTCTCATACCCATGTTGTGAGTACGTCTTCCGCGAATGTATCTCGGGAGTCTGAGACCGCCGCGTCTGACTTTGACGCGTGTGACAATGATGCCCTGCTTGGCTTTGTAGCCGAGGGTTCTGGCACGGTCGATTCTGGTCGGTCTGTCTATTCTGGTGACGGAACCTTCTTTTCTCCATTTTTGGAGGCGTTCCCATCTGAGTTCATCGACGTAGGTTTCGTCCGGTTTTTTCCAGGCGTCTCTGACGTACCCGTAGTAAGATTTTACCATTTTGTTTCACCTAATTTTTTAGTTTCACGGTTCAGCCGCCACTTTTAACGGCCACATTCCAACGGGACGTATCCCGAAATGAAACATGGGACATAACAATTCATTGCATTTAAAGGTTTTTAAAGAAAATATGCGTTAAACGAAAACATATAAAAACTGCAGGAATGTAACGGATAAGTCATATGACTCATTTTAATCAAACCGTTTCGGATTTACCGACCGCGAATGCCTCCGCGAATGCCTCCGCGAATGCTTCCGCGAATGCTTCCGCGAATGTATCCGAAACAATCATCGTCGAACTTGATCAAAACGGTGTCCGGTCAAATAAAGAAATCAGCGCCGCCGCTTTAAAAACCGCCGGCGATATCCTCAAAGAACTCAAAATCAACGAAGAAACGGCGCTTCTCTTTTTCAGAGGCGGGCCGATTCCGTCGGACGAAAGAATCGGCGACATCGGCATTGAAAACATCCGGAACGGCGACTTCAAAGTTTTGAAAGTAATCTTTGACGAATGATATAAAAAACAGGATAAAAACAGTTAAAAGCATAATAGCACTTTTGAATATATTTTAAAAACATGGAATTTGAGTTCGATGAAATGATTGACATAAGATCCAGACCGGAGAAACTTCTTTTTATCTACGGCGTTGACAGCCTTCCGGAAACCAAAATATCTCTTTTTTTGAAAAGAAACTTAACGCCTTCGAAAGTGGAGTGTCCGCTTTACCGCTTGATTCATAAAGCGTCCGGTTTAAATCCCGAATTCGTCGAGCTGTTGAAAAAATACGATATGGAGTATAATATCGAATATGAGCTCCTGTACAGCGACGAGTTCGTTAAGAAATACGAAAGTTTCGAAATTTTCGGAAAATTCAAAATCAGCGAGATCACCTACCCTTCCGTTTGCATTGTGGTCGGGCATGAAAAAGAAGAGCGTGAAATTTATGAACTTGTTAAGTCCCGCTATTTCGACAAATGTGATGTTATCTCCTGTTTCGGAAAAGTTTTGGAACGCAAATACGACCAATTCAGGGAACTCGGCCCCGAAGAATTCAAACGGGTCAATCATCCGGACTATAAATCCGGCGGCGACGAAACGGATGAAAATGAAGAAAAGAAGCAGAAGATTGAAAACGCTCAAAAGAAAATCGCCGACATGGAAGACGAAATAAAGAATGAAATAAAGAAAAAATAACGAAAAAATAAAGAAAAATAAAGAAAAAATAAAATGAGTCAATTTGAAACAACTCATTCTCTTTCCTTTTTTAAAACTTGCTTTAAAATTTGCGGCTCTTTTTTTGATTAAGATAAAGGATAAAAAGGATATTTATGACGTCATCAAAGCGATTGACTTCCGATTTTTATACGCGCGACGTCCTGCTCGTCGCTCCCGAATTGGTCGGCAAAATTATGGTCCGCCGCCTGCCGACGGGGGAAGAAATGCGCTTTCGCATTACGGAAACGGAAGCTTACCGAGGTGAAGAGGATACGGGCTGTCACGCCAAGGCCGGCAAAACCAAGCGGACGGAAACGCTGTACAAAAAAGGCGGCTGCGCCTATATTTACCTCTGCTACGGCGTTCATCATTTAATAAATGCCGTGACGGGCGCGGAAGAACAGCCGCAGGCAGCTTTAATTCGTGGGGTTGAGGGTTTTTACGGGCCCGGGAAGCTGACAAAAGCCATGGGGATTACCAAAGAATTAAACGCCGCCGACCTGACCACCTCGGAAGAAATCTGGATCGAGGATGACGGCGCAAAACCGGAATATGTCACCGGCAAAAGAATCGGAATTGATTATGCCGATGAACATGACAGAAATATCGAATGGCGGTTCACGGCGCCGGATGAACTCAAACCGGAGAAGAACCGCAAAAAGAAAAAACAGAAATGAAAAGAAGGAACACAAAAGAAATAAAAGAAGGAACACAAAAAAAAATAAAAGGAAGGAAACAAAAAAGAAACAAAAAAGAAATGAAAAGAAGGACACAACAATAAATCGGTCCCTCCTATTCCCTTTTTCTCAAGAATCAGCTCATATCCAGCGGGTCTGTCTTCATATATTCTCTCAAAACCGTTGTCGCGTAACTTCCTCTCGGCAATTTGAATTTCAGAGCCGCGGCCGTTTTTCCTTCAAAAAATTCATCCGCCATAACGGAAACGGCGGG
>WRDC01000116.1 GCA_009783635.1 Methanimicrococcus sp.
AAACCGATACGCCAAGCCAATCCGGATAAACGGTTATATATGTTGGCCTTTCAAATTATAAAAAATCTTTTTAATGTGTTTCCAAAGAGGAAAACGATGAAACCGCCTGTCAAAATCCCGATTGAAAAACTGACGGAAGAACCATACGCGTCGGTTCTTTGTTATCCGCGCTCCGACCCGCCGGTTCCGGAAAACCGAATTTCGGAGCTGAAAGAGCTGGGGGTGACGGCGGTGGAGTTTACAGGCAGCGGCATGGCCGCAAATATGCCCGTTTTGGGCAAAGGTTATTCGGGCGTTGTCATTATCGCATATGCCGGCGGGGAAAGGCGGGCGTTAAAAATACGCAGAACGGACAGCGGCCGAGAAGATCTTTTTCACGAAGCGGAAATGCTTCAAAAAGCCAATCTCGCCGGAGTCGGACCAAAATTTATGGCCGCCAGCAAAAACTTTTTGCTCTCCCAACTTGTTGACGGCGGCTTATTGACAAAATGGTTAGAGAATCACAAGGAAAAAGCGGCTTTTCAAAGGGCCATCGGTGACATTTTAGAACAATGCCGGCGCCTTGACGAAGCGGGTTTAGACCACGGAGAGCTGAGCAGAGCGTCCGGACATCTGCTTACGGACAAAACGGGAAAGCCGTTTATTGTGGATTTTGGAGCGGCCAGCGTCCTGCGCAAAGCCGCAAACGTCACCTCCGTGTGTCAGCACCTTTTCATCGGAAACGGCATTGTGCAGAGGATGGTCGAGGAAGTGTCGGGAAAAAAAGACAAAAGCCAAATTGTCAGCGCATTGCGAGATTATAAAAAAGAGCGGTCTGAAAACCATTTTGAAGCATTGCTGCAAGCCTGTCTTTAACTTTTCATTTGCGCGGCGGGATTTAAACGCCAAGCTGCAGGGTTTTTATTGGAATCAGGGGGTTTTGATAGCGGTCCGTATTGAAAAATCGGGAAAATGTTTTTTCCGTTCTCCCTCATTTTCCTTTTTACAGCGCAAAAATACCGTATTCGGTTTTGAAAACTTTAATTTCGCTTCCGGGAAGCGCGTTGAACAGCATCGGTTTTTTGATTGTGACGGTTTCAAACGTTTCAGGGTCCAGTATTTGGATGCCGTTTTCTTCGACCGCCACCAGCACCGCGTCTTTTGAGTCCGCCGTATTTCCGAGAAGCCTGACATTTTTGAAATGTTCCCCGTCGATGAAAAAGTTGGAAGAATTCATCAAATTAATGCCTGTGACGCGTTTGCCGCAATTTTTGATTTCAATCACTTTGTCTTCAAAATAAACGACGTCGCCTTTCTTGAATTCAGGAAGTTTCATGGCAAAAGTTGTCCGGTAAATCTCCCGTCCGTCTTTCATACCGGCCAGCGTGTATGACTCGGCGATGGTTCCGCCCATCTCTTCAACGATGTGCTTACAGACATGCCGCCCCGCTTTCGCGGACCCGATATAAACGTCGGCGCCGTCTTTGAAGGTGAGGGTATCCGTCACAAACGCCAGCTTATCTCCTTTTTTCAGTTGGGCCAGCATGGTCTCTTCAACGAGTTTCAAACACTTTGTCACTTCTTCTTTTGTTATTATCCGGTTGTTGGCGCGGATTTGAAGGATGCCTTCAAAATATCCGCCGGCGCGGCGGCTGCACATATCGCAGGCTTCGCGTTTGATTCTGACTTCCGTCTTTGCGTCTTTGTAATACGTCACGCCGTCGGCGTCGCCCTCCACATCCACCGAAACATCGTAAATATAAGGAGACCTCGGATGGGCGTGCGTGCCGACAGACACATTTTCAAGAAAAGCGGCGATACTGAGATTTTCTTCCGCCGTCAGAACGGCCACCTCTTCGGGTGTACCCATATCTTCCCATTTGCTTTTATAAAAGTGAGCGCCGCAGCGCGGACAGACGCGGGCGTGAAGCACCGGCGGCAATTCAAATAAATTCAGCTTTTTGCCGAAACACTCGGGGCAGACGCTTTTGACCGTTTGGGCGGTCTCTTTGCCGCATTCCGGACAGACAGTCATTGCGGCAGCTCCCTGTTTTGTATTCTCCTGTTTTCTTCCGGGCGGAGACTTTTGTTCCCTTTGATCTGTTTTTTGAGTCATGATTGTTGAGCCGTCTTTTTGCCGTCTTTTAGCTGTCTTTTTCCTTTTTCGGCGGCCGGTTCTCTTCCAGCCACTTCGCCAGCCTTCCCGAATCCATCGGTCCGACCAGCGTTGAAACTTCCATTATCTTTTCAATATCGTTTTGAAGGCGCGCCGCCAGTCCCGGCAGAATAAGCGTACCGTGTTTCGTTTCAGCCTTAATGTCAAAAGCCGCGTCTTCAAAACCTTTTTTAATCACTTCCGCCGTCAGCTGTCCGCCCGCAACGGCCGCTTCAACGCCGAGACCGCCTGTATTGACGGCCAAAAGAAAGCCGTTGAATCCGGCCGATGTCAAATCACTTTCCACCGTATAATACGTCAGCGCAAAGTTTGTTGTAAACAAAACCGGGGATTCCGGACCGGGATGGCCGATTCTGTACAGTTTCGGCTCTACCGCCGATGGTGTGCGCGGGTCGGTATAAATCATGTCGGTGACATGGACCAGCGGCAGAAGCTCATGCGCTTCCAAGCCGTGAATGATCATGAGGTCAGCGTAACGAATTGTCAGCGCGGACGCCGCCATTGTTTCATGATAGCCGGCGACAATTTCCGGCGGCAGCTTTTCTTTTGACCTGTCCGCTCCGGACCCGTCCGTTCTTGCCGCAATCGGAAGCGCGATCAGCGGGAAAGCCAAAGCTTTGCCGCCGTTCATACCGCCATCTATACCGCCGTCCGTACCGCCACTCATACCACCGTCCATACCGGCTTTTCTGATTTTGATAAAGTTTTGGAACGCTTTTTTAAAGTCCGCTCCCCATACCGGCATTCCCGGGTCCAAGACGATTTTATCGACGCCGTCATTTTGAAGCGTCATGGCCAGCGTTTGAAGAGTATCCAAATCCCCGCCGCCACAGACGACCACGGGAACATCGAATTCGATCGCCAGCTGTGTCATTTTTTCACGGTTGGCGGTGTCGCAGGCGTACATCAGCGGGTTTTTGCCGGCGGAGCTTTTCAGCCCGCTTCTCATAATTTCCGGGTTTTTCGTGCACAAAATCAGCGGCAAGTCACAGTTCTTCACCACCGTTTCGACGCATTTGCCGAATGTTTCGGAGCTTCCTGATACCGAGCGGACGGCAACCATATCCAAGTAAAGGAAGTCGCCGACATAGAATTTCCGAAACGCCGTTATCTTTTCCAGACGGCTGAGAAGTTCAGCGCCGGTCATCGTGTCCCACACATCAGCCGCAATCGGCGGCTTGTTGTAAAACGACAGCGTATGGCGGAACATCACGTCATCCCCGCCGATTGTTATTTTTTTATCGCCGGCGCCGATTTCTATTTCCGCAATCGCCGGTTTCAAAAGTTCCGTCAGTTTTTCGTATTTACGCATAAATTCCGGCGGCAGCTGTTCATAAATTTCGCGGATGTCACGCATTTTCAATTTCCGGCCGGCCAGCTTCGCCGCAACGGCCATTTTGGATTCCGTTTCAGCTATTTTAAACAGCGTCTCGCAATCGTCGGGCAGGTAAGGATAAATTTCAAGGGGACTGACGGTTTTTGCCATTTATTCAGTACACCCCCGTCAGCCAGTCATCGCAAACGGCGGGATTTCCGCTCGCCGATGATTCGGAAAGTATTGACGTGATTTCTTTTAAGAATTGAACCGCTTTGGGGTGCATCATCATGAATAAATCATTTCCGGCAAGCGCAAGCGTCATTCCGGTAATAATTTCCCAAATCGGGCCGCGGTATTCGCGGTCTCCCCAGCTCGTATCTTCCGCCAGCGGCGATTCAATCATCCAAGCCTCGCGGGCGCCCCAAGCATTTGTTGTTCCCGATGACAGCGGAAATGCCAGTTCCTTATCACCCGACAGCCCCGCCATCCGGATTCTTTCCATATTGGAATAAGCGTAGTCTAAACCATAGCCGAGCGCTGCTGTTGTCGGATCCATAATCAAACTGTCCGAAGAAACGCCGCACTGGCGGAACAGTTTGCGGTTCAGTTCCTTTTGCGCGTTGATATCCATCTGCGTCCAGGACAGAATCACATGACCGTATTTTTTTGCCGCTTCTCCGATGCG
>WRDC01000117.1 GCA_009783635.1 Methanimicrococcus sp.
CCTCCCGTTGAGGATGTTTTTTCGGCGGTAAGCTTAATAATACGCCCCATTTCCTCGACAGCGTCCATGTTAATGCCGGCTTTCGAACCGGCCAAATTAACGGAAGAACAAACGCGCTCCGTCTTTGCAAGCGCTTCGGGAATAGATTCAATCAAGCGCCGGTCCCCGTGTGTCATGCCTTTTTGAACTAAGGCGCCGAACCCGCCGATAAAATTGACGCCGACATCCTTGGCCGCCTGATCCAAAGTCTGAGCGACGGACACGAAATCCGGTTCCCGGCAGGCCTCGGCGACAACCGAAATCGGCGTTACGGAAATACGTTTATTGATAATCGGAATACCGTACAGGTCTTCAACGGCTTCTGCCTCGCTGACCAGATTTTTTGCTTTCCCGACAATTTTTTCATAAATATTTTGATTAAAAACATCGATATCGGGATGAGAACAATCCCGGAGGCTGATACCCATGGTCACCGTGCGTATATCCAAATTCTCCATGCGGACCATTTCAATGGTTTCCAAAATTTCTTCGGACGTCAGGTACATAACAAAAACTCCGATGCGGTTCAGATTCGGTGCATATACCGGAAAACATCTTCGTGCTGAACGCGGATCTCAACTTTCAGCCCCTGACCGGTTTTTGCCATTTGTTCTTGAAAATCTTTCAAAACAAAGTTTTCATTCTTTACTTCGCCAATCATCAGCATCGTAAAAATGTCTCCCATAAGAGTCTGACGAATGTCGACAATGTTGACACCGAAATCGGACATCACACGCGTCACGCCGGCGACAATGCCGACCGTATCGACACCAATGACTGTAATAACAAAACGATCTGTTCCCATAATTATTCCCTGAAATTTAGTATATGCATTAGTATATGCAAAAGAATGATGAAAATACACAATCCGATACACATTCAAATGATTTAAAGTATATATCGTTTTGCGGTTTGCCGCCGGCCGCCGCGCGCGCGAACAGCACCGTTTTTAAAAAAAGAGTAAAGAAAAGTCCGAACCGGTCCGAATCTGTACGAACCGGTCCGGATCGGCCGAACATTTCAAAATTCAGTCGAACTTAAAGCCTTTATTCTTTTCAATATGAGCCACCAAGCCGCCGTCATTCAGAATTATAATCATGGCATCCGGGAGCGGAGAGAAATTCAATTCAATGCCTTTGGTGATATCCTTAATGGTACCGCCGGCCAAGTCAACCTCCAATTGGTCGCCTTCGTCGATCCGGTCGGTATCGCAAATCAGAACCGGCAAACCGACGTTGATGGCATTTCTGTAGAAGATGCGGGCGAACGATTTGGCCAAAACCGCGCTGACACCGGCCATTTTGATAATGGTCGGTGCGTGTTCGCGTGAAGAACCGAGACCGAAATTGTTGCCGCCGACAACAAAGTCGCCTTTCTGAACTTTTTTGGCAAATTCCGGGTCGGCGTCCTCCAAAACGTGCTTGGCAAGTTCCGGAAGGTTTGTTCTCAAGTGGAACAGACGTCCCGGCGCGATGTGGTCGGTACTGATGTCGTCGCCGAATTTGAAAGCTTTTCCTTTGTAAACGGTTTCCGCCATTTAAATCACCTCGCGGGGGTCTGTGATGACGCCGGCAATCGCTGTCGCGGCGGCTGTCGCGGGAGAGCCGAGATAGATAAATCCTTCTGTATTGCCCATTCTGCCCTGGAAGTTTCTGTTCTGGGTAGCCAGACAGGCTTCTCCGTCCGCAAGCGCGCCTTCGTGAACGCCGACACACGGGCCGCAGCCGGGCGCCATAATGATTGCGCCGGCTTTGATGAATGTTTCAATATAGCCTTTCAAAACGGCTTCCAAATAAATGTCCTTGGAGGCCGGAACAATAATCAAACGGGTATCGGGATGTCTCTGTTTGCCCTTCAGGATCTTGGCGGCGATTTCAAGGTCGTCAATGCGGCCGTTGGTGCAAGTGCCGATGAAAACCTGATCAATTTTCGTTCCGGCAATTTCACTGACCACTGCCGTATTATCAACAGTGTGGGGTTTTGAAATCGTCGGTTCAAGTTTGGAAGCGTCAATGTTGATAACGCGTTCGTAAACGGCGCCCTTATCCGCTTTGATTTCTTTGAATTTGTCGCCGCGGCCATGTTCTTCCAAATAAGCTTTGGTCGTTGCGTCGGTTTCAAAAAGGCCCGCTTTGGCGCCAGCTTCAACGGCCATGTTGGCCAGTGTGAATCTTTGGGACATGGTCATTTTTTCAATGGTTTCGCCGCGGAATTCAAGCGCTTTGTATGTCGCGCCGTCCGCGCCGATCAAACCGATCAGATGAAGAATGAGGTCTTTGGCGTAAACGCCCTTTTGAAACGCGCCTGTGACGTTCACAAGGAATGTTTCAGGCACGCGGAACCATGTTTTGCCGAGCGCGATGCCGACAGCGACGTCGGTGGAACCCATTCCGGTTGCAAAAGAACCAAGCGCGCCGGATGTACAGGTGTGTGAATCGGCGCCGATGAGAATGTCGCCGGGGTTGACATAAGATTCGATTAAGCGCTGGTGACAGACGCCCTCACCTGCTTCTGAAAGATGAGCGCCGGTTTTCTTTGAGAATGTTCTGAGAATGACGTGCGCATTGGAAAGGTCTTTCTGCGGGCTGGGCGCGGCGTGGTCGATAAAAAGAACGGTCCGGTCGGGGTTGGCGGCCTGAACAAGGTTCATCTTTTCGAGTTGCTGAACCGCGAGCGGTCCCGTTCCGTCCTGAACAGCGGTCACGTCAACATCCACCAAAGTGATGTCGCCGGCGTAAACAGCTTTACCGGCGCGTCCGCTTATAATTTTTTCAGCTAATGTCTGTGGTTTTTCCATGATAAATCACGTTTTCATTGTTGAATAAGCAAATGCCATAAAATGGATATGTCATAAAATGAATGAAAAATGGTGAGAGCCGTCTTGACTCATCACAAATAAATCTGCTTTTTGGGTCTATTCAAATAACTTTAGATATAAAATAGTATCTAAAAATTGCTCCCTTCGCCCTTCGGGCTACGGTCGCAATTTTTTCTTCTGACTTGGAGTCTTTGTTTAGTCAGGGGGGTGCCTGACGGCACCCCGGATATCATGGGGGTGCCTACGGCACCCCGTCTCCCTTTTTTGAGTTCAGTTTCAAAATGAATCGGCATTTTCCGGAACCAAATCAAAAGGAAAATGCAAGTGCAGTAAGTAAATTTGATTTTATAAATTTTATTTTCATCTATTTTCAGTTTATTTAAAAACATTCATTTGTAATCACTTTTTTTTCGTTTCGAGGTTTTATGATGAATCCCGAAAAAGAAAGGACAGAAGCCGGACTGAAAAGAACCGGATTGAAAAGAACTGGACTGAAAAGAACCGGACTGAAAGAAACCGGACTGAAAAGAACCGGATGGAAAGAAAACGAAGTAAAAACCAATATCCTGACTGATAAGCGCGGCATTTCTCCCGTTGTCGGCGTTTTGCTTTTGCTGGCAATTACGGTCGTTATGGCCGGTTATTTGGCAACGGAAGTACTGAGTTTTGAATTTCAAGCGCCTTCGCCGCCTGTCAGCCTGAGCGCGCGGACGGAAAAGGTTACCGTTGGAGGCGCCGAATATTCCGTTATCCGGCTGGAACACGTTGGCGGCGCGCCGCTGTCGGTTTCAAATATGCGAATTTTAATTAATCAAACGGAAGCGGATCTTTCTTACTTCCCGAAAGAGTCTTTTGTAATCGGCGAATCCGTTGTTCTCTGCGGTATTGAAAATAACAAAATGGCGGTTTTGACTTATCCGGTTTCCTCAAGCACGAAAAAGCCGTCCCGAAATATCATGGAAAGCGGGGAAATGAAAGAAGTGACAATCATTGATTTGTCCCATAATCAAATTATTTTCAAAAAAACAATCCGCATCGGCAATTAAGGAGCAAAGGCCGTAAATTTTCCGAAATTGTGTATCATTGAAGAAGAAATCCGGCGGTGTCGGGTGGGGCATCCGGCGGCAGCCATCAGTTTACGGAGGTGCCCGCCACCCTGCACTCGGCACTCGGCGCCCGCCACCCTGCACTCGGCACTCAGCGCCCGCCACCCTGCACTCGGC
>WRDC01000118.1 GCA_009783635.1 Methanimicrococcus sp.
AAAGCCGGAAAAATCATTTCCGATGACCTCGAAGTTCATGTAGATGATGTCATCTTCCGGTGTCCCGTCCGCGCGGAGAAGGTCCATAAATTGCAGCATCAGCGTGGTCTTCCCGCACCGACGGATTCCGGTTATCACTTTTATGGTGTCGGTCAGGTCCTTGACGCTTTGAAGGCGTTTGAGGTATTTCGTTCGAAGGATAGGTTGACTCATCTCAGGTCCCCGATAAATTTTTTACAGCCGTTAATTCGTTTTGTATTAAAAAATTCTGACATATAAGTCAACATTTTCCAATATTTGAAAATTCTGACATATAAGTCAACATTTTTCCAATATTTAAAAATTCTGACATATAAGTCAACATTTTTCTAATATTTAAAAATTCTGATATATAAGTCAACATTTTTAAAATATTCAAAAGTTCTGACATATAAGTCAGAATTTCTTAAATATCCAAAAATTATGGCATATTAGTCATCTTTTCCCGAATCTCAAAAAAGAACCATCCGGCGCGGAAATAATTATTCCATCGTATCCACTGTTGATTTCTTAAATTTAAAAAACAGCAAAAGAACTTGAAAAAAGATTAAGATAAAAAGATATGAAGGGTAAGACGTCAGATGTCTCATTCCTCGTCTTCATTTCCCCACTTTTCGCGGCGCTTTTCGTTGCGGTCCGCGCGTTCTTTTTCCTTTTCCATGCGCTTCCTTTCAGCCTGTTCTTTTTCATAATCCGCTTTGATTTCTTCAGGTGTTCGGACAACATCCGTGGTGCCCGCAAATCTTTTCATGGTGCCGGCAGTTGTGAACACTTGTTCGCGTTTCCCTTTCTGGTTGATCATCAGTCCGACAAAAACGAGCGCCAGACCGAGAATCCCCCCCTGAAAGGTTGGAATAAGGAAGATACCGATTAAAACAGCGGAAGACGCGATAATTCCCTTAAATGCGCCTTTCCTGTACGACGTATAACCCGTTCTTCTGAAAATGCGCATGTCCCGATAGGTTAAGAAAAGAATCATGAAGTACGCGAAGGCGGCGATTCCGAGATAAATCATTGTCAGGGTATCATATTCAACAGCCATATTTTTCCTCACAGATTGAATTTCAATAACTAAAACACTAAAACGGTTTATCTGTATTAAAGCTGATGATTTGAGAAGTCTTAAGCCGGAATTTTAAATATATTTATATCTATGTGACTCATTTTGTACGCTGATTATGACCCATCAATTCAAATTTTATATGAAGATTTTCGGTATCCGCCTCAATTGTTTTTCAAAGGGGCTGTAAACGGATGGAAATTCCCCTCTCATTTTGGTTTGCCCTGCTGTTCGTGTTGCTTGTGCTCTCCGCCTTTTTCGGGGTGGCCGAGACCGCTTATTCCACAGCCAATAAACTTCGTTTGAAATCGATGGCTGAAGAGGGTAGTGCCGCCGCAAAACGCGTTTTGAAGCTGACAGACAATTACGATAAGTTCATCTCCACCGTTTTGATTGGAAACAACATCGTTAACATCGGTTCCGCATCCATTGCAACGCTGCTTTTCGTCCGCCTCCTGCCGGGAGAAACAGCTGTGGCAGTTTCCACTGTCGTCATGACAATCATTATTTTGATTTTCGGCGAAACGATTCCGAAAAGTCTCGCTAAAACGCACGCGGAAAAACTTTCAATGACCATTTCACCGCTCGTTGACTTCTTTGCAGTCCTCTTCTCCCCGATTGTTTTTGTCTTAGTGAAGCTGATTAATCTAACCGGCAAAAAGAAGGATTCGGAAGGGCCGACGGTGACGGAGGGAGAGCTGAAGTATATCATTGAATCCATTGAAGAAGAAGGTATTTTGGAAGAGGATGAAAGCGACCTCGTTCAGTCCGCGTTGGATTTCGATGAAACGACTGTTCAGGAAATCATGACGCCGCGCTCAAATATCATTGCAATTAACGTGGAGGATGATATGGACGCCATCCTTCATCAGATTATTCACGAAGGCTACACCCGGATGCCGGTTTATAAAGATAACATTGATAATATTATCGGTGTCATTAATGTCAAAGATATTCTGACCCGGCTGGCTACCGGCCGGCGGGCCGTTTTGAAAAACTTGGTCATGCCGGTCACTTTCGTTTATGTGACGATGAATATTTCACCGCTGCTGACAGAGCTTCGCCAGAACAAAAACCATTTGGCTGTCGTTGTCGACGATTACGGCAGCACGAAAGGTATTGTGACGATGGAAGACATTTTAGAAGAGCTGGTCGGCGAAATATGGGACGAATACGATGAAGTCGTCAAAGAAATCATTCCGGTCAGCGATAATCTTTATGAAGTCAACAGCAACACAAATCTCGAAGACCTGTTTGATTATTTGGATGTCGACAGCCGGAATTTTGAATGCGATTACAACACCGCCGGCGGCTGGGCTTTGGCCGTATTTGAACGAATTCCGAAAATCGGAGAAATGTTTTCTTACAAAAACCTCATTGTCACGATTCTCGAGGCGGATGAGCAGCGGGTTTTGAAGCTGAAAATCGAAAAAACGGACGGACAAGTTCCGGATGAAGAAACAAAGTGCGGCTGCGCCATTGAAGAAGAAAGTGACGAAACGGCGGAAGAATGAAATAAATCGTTTCCGCCCCCTTTTTTTTGCTTCCATTTGATTGCTTCTTTTCTATGTCTTCTGTTGTCCTTTTTCGACCACCTCTATTGGGGAACCTTTATATAGAAGCGTTTACATTAGTTTAATTCCAAATCTGCTTTACAAACGCATGAAACGGCCTTATCGGATGTTGATTTTAACACCGGCTGTTTTATGAAGCTTCAATAAAGAACGGCGAAGTTCAAAAGAAGTTCAAAAGAAGTTCAAAAAGAAATTCAAAGAAGTTCAAAAGAAATTTAAATATTCTTTGAAATCCGCCGGGTTTTCGTATTACATTTATTGTTAATTCATGGCAGATGTTATTCATACGAAATACAAATTCAAAATGCATTTATTCAAAAAAGGAGAACTTATTTTGTCAGGACAACCGATTTTTATTTTAAGTGAAGGCAGCCGGAGAACAAGAGGTTCCGATGCCCAAAACAACAACATTATGGCCGCAAAAGCCGTTGCCGAAGCCGTCAGAACGACGCTCGGCCCCAAAGGAATGGACAAGATGCTCGTCGATTCTATGGGCGATGTTATCATCACAAACGACGGCGCCGCAATATTAAGAGAAATGGATATTGAACATCCGGCGGCAAAAATGATTGTTGAAGTCTCCAAGACACAGGACGCCGAAGTCGGCGACGGTACCACCACCGCAGCCGTTTTGGCCGGCGAGCTTCTTGCAAACGCCGAGGAACTTTTGGAAGACGGCATCCACCCGACAATTATTTCTGCCGGCTACCGTCTGGCCGCCGACAAGGCGACTGAAATCGTCAAATCTATTGCGCTCGACGCGTCCGTTGACGATGCCGAGACATTGAAAAAGATTGCCGCCACCGCCATTACCGGCAAAGGCGCCGAATCCAATAAAGCTCAGCTGTCCGACCTCGTTGTTTCGGCTGTCCGCGCCATCACCAAAACCGACGCGCACGGTAAAGTGGTCGCCGACACCGACAAAATCAAAGTTGAAAAGAGAGCCGGCGGAAGTATCGGCGATTCCGAACTTATCGACGGCGTTATCATTGACAAAGAGCGCGTTCACCCGAACATGCCGACACTGGTCAAAAACGCGAAAATCCTTCTTTTGGGCACGGCGGTTGAGTACAAGAAAACGGAAACCAAATCCGAAATTAAAATCAGTACCCCCGGCCAGATGCTCAGCTTCATCGAACAGGAAGAAGCCATGCTTAAAGAAGTTATCAACAAAGTCATGGCCTCCGGCGCAAATGTCATTTTCTGTCAGAAAGGCATTGACGATCTCGCTCAGTATTACTTGGCCAAAGCCGGCATTTTAGCCGCCCGCCGCATTAAAGAAAGCGACATGACCCGCCTGTCCGAAGCAACAAAGGCCAGAATCATTACAAACATTGATGACATCACATCCGGAGACCTCGGTTCCGCGGCGCAGGTCGCCGAAAAAGAAACAACCGG
>WRDC01000119.1 GCA_009783635.1 Methanimicrococcus sp.
ACTTCATCAATCGTTTCTTTTTCGCTGCCCGGGCTTGCCGTAATTCCCAAAATCAACGGATTATCAGCGGTTGCCATGTATTTTTCGGCAACGTAAGTGTAAGCGTAATTGCCGACAGAGCGGTGCGCCTCATCAAAAACAATACACGACACATCCTTTAAAGAGATGCGGCCGTTGATTAAATCATTTTCAATAACTTGAGGCGTTGCAATAATAACGGAAGAGTCTCCCCACAAGTCTCGGCGTTTATCGGGAGCGATGCCGCCCATAAAAATCCGGACGTTTCCAGCCTTTGGTTTCAGAACGCGGGAAAAAAAATTGAAATGCTGTTCGACCAGCGGTTTGGTCGGCGACAGAAGCAAAACCTTGCCGCCTATTTTTTCCAGACGCATGACCATAATCAAAAGCGCGACAATCGTTTTGCCGAGAGATGTCGGAAGAACGACGAGAGAATTTTTTTTGGTGCAGCCGGAAACAATATTAAGCTGATAAAGGCGCTGCTCGACCGCGCCTTCAAAAATCAAAGGATGCTCAATGAATTGCTTTTTGGATTCTGACGCCATTTTTCAAATCCCCGATAGAATGAATCTTGAATTAATAAACATTTACCGCACTTTCCTTATAAAGAATGAGCCTGCGAAGTGAAACTAAAAGAAAATGAAAATAACGAAAAAAATGAGAAATGAAAGGAACAGAAAAACGAAAAAAGGAGAAATGAACGAATGAGAAAACAAAAAAAGGAGAAATGATAAATAAAAAAACAAAAAAAAGAGAAGAGCCGAAAATACAATTAATCTTCGACTTCAATGGTGTCGATTTTTTTAGGCAGGAATACCGTTAAAACGCCGTTTGAAAGTTTAGCGGTTGCTTTCTCCTCGTCGATTTGGACGGGAATGTTAACGGACCCTTCATATTTCCTATAAAAACGCTCGCGGCGAATGTAAGTGCCTTCTTCGATGTCGATCAGACATTCGGCGCGGATTGTCAGCAGCCGGTCTTGGATTTCAAGAGTGACGTTGTTTTTTGTGACGTCCGGAATATCGGCTTTCAAAACAATATCATATTTGCGTTCGATCAAATCCATTAAAGGCGTTTGGCGGAATTCACCGAGATTTTCTTTATTGCTTTTTCCGAAAGATGTAATTTTGCTGAAAAACTGGTTTACCGAAGACTTGCCGTCCTGCTCCTCTTCGTAATTCCCTTCATTTTCTTTTGATTCTTTGGGTTGTTTTTTCTGGAACGGATTCATTTCCCCTCGTCCTTTTCGGTTTTAACCGGCTTTCTGGATTGATTTCTGTTTCGTCATATTTTGGAAAGACGATCAAAAAAAATTTATTGTTTACAAATACATGAGCTTGATATATTAATTTATTCAAGAAAAACTCAAATATTTTTTAATTTGAATACGGGAGGCGATTATTTCTCAAGCATGATTGAAATCAAATCCGGCGCGAAAACGGTTTTGAAACTGCCGCCCTTTGCGGAGTCTTCATCATACACTTCGATGCCGTCGATTTCATTTTCCCTTGTATCATAAAGAACAAACGGAATCGGATCACTTGTGTGCGTTTTTAAAGCAACCGGCGTCGGATGATCGGGCATCACCAGAATGCGGCACGGCTCATCCGAAGATTTTGCATATTCAAGAAGTGGCGCCACAATTTTGGCGTCAAGGTCTTCAACCGCCTGCAACTTTTTCTTATAATCGCCGAGGTGACCGCACTCATCCGGCGCTTCGATATGAACAAAAACAAAATCTTTTGATTTCAGCGCTTCAATGGCGGCATCCGCTTTTCCTTTATAATTCGTATCCAAAAAACCGGTGGCACCTACAACATTGATCACATCCAGACCGGCACAGATACCAATCCCTTTCAGCAGGTCAACCGCAGAAATAACTGCGCCTGTTTTATTATGCAGTTTTTGGAACGATTCAAAACGGGGCGCATTGCCCTGACCCCAAAACCAAATGCAGTTTGCCGGAAGTTTTCCTTCGGCAACCCGTTTTTGATTGACGGGATGATTCTTTAAAATATCGTAAGAAGCTGCCATCATATCCATGTAAATTGCGGCGGCTTTCTCTGACTCGGCATCCCCCAAAACGCCTTTCGGGAGGTGGCCGGCAACTTTTTGCCCCGTCACATCATGCGGCGGTGTAAAAGAACAGTTCTTGCCGAAATTCTCTTGGGCGACCAGCAGGTGGCGGTAGCTGATACCCGGATAGAATCGGAAGCGGGACGTTCCGAGCTTTTCGTCAACGGCCCGAATCAGCTGTCCGGCTTCTTCAGATGAGATATGACCGGCGCTGTAATCGATGATATAAGCGTCTTTGAATGAGAGTCTGTCCCCGCCTGCCATGCCGCCGGCATTGCCGATAGTGATTAGATTGGTCCGGAAAGCCAAATCATCGCCGTAGAGGCCGACGCCCATACTGAGCGCCTCCAGCGGAGAGCGGCCCGTATAATATTTTGCCGGGTCATAACCGAAAATGGACATATTGGCAACATCGCTTCCGGGGGCATAACCTTTCGGAACCGTAACGGCCAGTCCTGTTCGCCCGTTTTTGACAAGATAATCCATATTCGGTTTTTTGGCCGACTGAAGAATGGTTTTGCCGTTCAATTCGGGAATGGGAAGATCGGCCATGCCGTCTCCGATAATAACAATATATTTCATATAAAATCATCCGCTGAAATTTTAACAGAATTTAAGATTAATAATGGGATGCGGCTGTTTGTATTTTAAATATGTGCTTTAGAATTTGTCTGCTTCACAATTCTGTTTCTTTTTCAGCTCACTTTTCTCATTGCGATTTCAATGGCTTCAATGATGCTGTCTTTGGGCATAATCGTTGACACCGGTATCGAGACGATTTTTTCAACAGTATGACTGACAATCGGTGCGCAGACCAATGCTTTTGCGCCGTCCCGCTCGGCGCGGGTGGCAACAATAATGGCTTCCTCAATTGAGCTGGCCGAGTATTCTTTGATGGTAATTAAGTGGCCGCCGATTTTTCGTTTTGTTTCCGTTATCATGTCCAGGACCGTCCTTGCGGCAATCACGGCAATGAAGTCTTCCGTCGGCTTTTCATGTTTTTTGACCGTGTTGACGATCTGGCGAAGCGTTTTAATGTTTGGCGCGCGGTTTCCGGACAAAATTTTATAAAGCGTGCTGTGCGGAATGCCCGCTTCTTTGGAAAAATCAACGGCATTCATATTCAGGTCTTCTTTAATCACGCGGTGAAGAACAATTTGAAAGTTCTCGTCCGATTCAAAAGCAGCTTTTATTAAACGGTCTGATGTATTCATTTCTCCATCTCTCATGTTTTCCGCATTTTATTTTATAAAATCTCTGTCCTAAATGGATAAAACGGTATATAAATTTTTCACAAAAATGACAAAAAACCACTAAATTCGGATAAATATTTATATGATTTTTTTCAAAAATGGATTCTGCGGTCAAGTGCCGCGCGTAATAATCCCCGTTTGCCGAATACGGTCAAATAATTCGGACAACGTTTCGAGGAAAAATCGAAAAAAAACAATGTTCAGGTATGCACTTTCAATGGTTCTTGTTCTTGTATGCCGCTTCTTTATCCCCATATATCACTCCAAAAACCGGTTTTTCTTCGAAGCTATCCCTCTATTATTGTGATTGATTCTTTTTAGGAGATTTACTATGAAAAAAATATTGCTCTTAAGTGTGTTATTGGTACTGGTTGCCGCCGTTTCTTTTTCCGGCTGTCTGGGTAACAATAATTCAAACTCAACGGATGTCATCATCGGCTACCAGCCAAGCACGCATCAAATGGCTTATACGGCTGCCAAAGCGATGGGTTGGTGGGAATCCAATTTATCCCCCATGGATGGCGTCAAAAACGTTTCCGACAAATCTTTCCCAAGCGGCCCCTCTGAGGCAACAGCTTTGGCTTCCAATGCTATTCAGGTGGCTTACATCGGCGCTGCGCCTTTGATCCCGTCGATTGCCCAAAACAATTCTGATTTAAAAATTATCG
>WRDC01000120.1 GCA_009783635.1 Methanimicrococcus sp.
AGAAACGATACCGGGCCGCGTCAGCGATGAAGTGAAGAACGGAGACGCGCGGCGCACGGATGCAACGGTAAAACCCCGCAGGTGCAAGTTGAATTCGGGGAACGCGTTTGATTTGAAAGCGCGTCCGAAGTTAAAAGACGCAAAGCCGAATGCCGTCGTACGTTTCAATTTTCAGTAATTGAAGAATCAAAGATAAGAATGTTCTTTGAAAGTACAAAAACAGAAGGGAGCTTATTCGCCGGACCCGCGCTTTATTTTTTATGTTTTTATTCTTTTATTTTTTATGTTTTTATTCTTTTATTTTTCATTTTTTTTGTTTTATTTTTATGTTTTTTTGTTTTTTAATTCATTGTCATGAAGAACCGTTTTGCCCTTCGCCGTCGGGACGACCGTCAGCTCGGCCTTTTCAAACACCGCCGTCAGCGGGTCAGACTCCGAAATCCTGTCCATTGTCACCGCCAAAGCGGCAACTTCCGAGTGCGGCTGGTTTCCGACGGCCACATTCCAGTCCGCCAATTCATAAATTTCTCCGGGGACTTTTTCGGCGCCGACGATTATCATCAGTTTCTGCTGTTTCTTTAATTCGGAAACGGCGTCGGGAAGATTAATGCCGTACATGGACAGATGGCAGACTTTTCCGCCGGTTTCCTTCCATTTCTGAATTTCCTTTTCCGCGCTGACATTGTTTTTGACAAAAAAATCACCGCCCCAGCGGCTTGACATTTCTGTGATATTTTCCGTGATTTTTTTATCATCGGATGCCAAAAGCATACCGCAGGCGCCGAATGCGCGCGCTGTGAGGCCGACGTGCGTTGTGACGCGTTTGTCTCTTTCCGGCCGGTGGCCCAAACGCAGAACAACAATTTCTTTTACAGTCATTTCACTCCTCTCAATTGGAAATAAAGGTGATATGCCTATAACATTTAAATGATTGTTGCGCATGAGCGCAAATTTCACTGAAAATCGCAGCCGCTTCAATAATCTTTAAATATAGAAAAGCCATTAATTTAATCCTCAATTATTATTTGTGTCCACTTTCCGTTTTCAAAAACAAGCAATCCGGTATAAAATCTGATAAAATATATGCAAAAATTTATTAGATATCCGTTAATTATTTAACCCGTGTATTTGAAACGGTTTTATATTTTAAAAAACGAAAAATGAAGGTGCAATCGTTGGATCTTGAACAATTTATTAAAAAAGCCGATAGAGTTATACGCCGGAACCGTATGGTTTATGATTTTTTAGAATTTTTTGCAATCGCGCTCATTTTGCTTCTGATTGCGATTTTCTTTAACGTTAGTGAAATTTTCAAACATATTTCGATAACGGAACCCTATACCGGATTATATACGGATATTCCTTTCTTTACGGTCAAATACGAAGTCGCTTTTACCTTCTTCCTGACTTGTCTCTTGGCGCTGTTGATTTTGGAGATTTTCGAAAAAAACAGAAAATCGGTTTACAAAAAACTCAACAAAAAGCTGCCGAAACATGAAAAATCAGCCGATGTCGTCGAACGCTCCTACCCTCAATTGAAGGACCGTTTGAAAACGGCTTATGACAACCGCACGGCCGGCACAATCATTGCCGCCGACCTCAAAAAATCCGTGACGCAAGATGTTGATTCCGTGACAACGGTCGGTTTGGCGGATTCGAAAAGATTGACCTACAGCATGGCGACGATCGTTGTTTCGGGGATACTTTTGGCGGCCGTTTTCTTTACGGGCTTCGTCTTTCCGGTTACGCCGGACGACGTTTTCGACCGCTTCCCGAACGGAACAATCACACAGCCGCCGTTTACACCGGAAACCGGAGGTAACGATTCTTCAGGCGTTCCGACGAACACAACGCCCATCGCTCCGACTCCGGGGATTGATATTGATGTTACGCTGCCGCCCGGCGCGGGCGCGGGTCCGGGCAGTTTGCTTGAAAATAGTACGAACCACACCTTCTACCCCTCCACCTATTATCCGCCGCAAAGCCTCAGTTCCAACCATTATTACGAGTATTTGCCGGAAGGATACGAGGACATCATTAAGGATTATTTCAAAAAATTGGCGGAACAAAGCTGATCTGCCTTTCATTTATTCGCTTATTTGCTCATCTCATCTCCAACAGAATAAATCAAAAATTCAGAAACAGAGGAAATATACATGGAACCGGAATACCAAGACGAAGATTATTTTTATACGCCCGCAAACGATGCCAGCACGTCCCCTCCTTATCCCCGGCCTTCGGAGTCCGCCGATGAACCCGCTGACGCCTCTTCCGAATCCGGCGAATCTGTTTTTGATTCCACCGAACCTGCCGCCGACTCCTCCGAATCTGACGCCGGCTCTTCAGAGCTTGTCTCCGGCTCCTCTGAATCTGTTTCCGACCCCGATCTTTCCAAGACTTACGAAAACGCCCGCAAGATTTTTTCCGTTCTTTTTGATGAAATCGGCAAAGTCATCGTCGGTCAGGAAGAAACCATCGAGCAGGTCCTCATCGCTCTCTTATGTAACGGCCACGCTCTTTTGGAAAGTAACCCGGGTCTCGGCAAAACCTTAACGATTTCCACCATTTCAAAGGTTGTCGATTTATCCTTTAACCGTATCCAGTGTACGCCCGATTTGATGCCGGCCGACATTACCGGTACCACAATCGTTGAAGAACGCGACGGCAGTAAATCCTTCCGTTTCGAAAAGGGTCCGGTTTTCTCCAATATCGTTTTGGCGGACGAGATTAACCGCGCCTCTCCGAAAACACAGTCGGCGCTTTTGGAAGCCATGCAGGAAAAGCAGGTGACTGTCGCCGGCCGCACCTACCCGCTGGACAAGCCGTTCTTTGTTTTGGCCACACAGAACCCGATTGAGCAGGAAGGAACGTATCCGCTTCCGGAAGCTCAGCTCGACCGTTTCCTCTTAAAAATTTTGGTCCCCTATCCGAAGTATGAAGAAGAGCTTGAAATCGTCAACCGCTATACCGCGCAGACGACACCGACAACAACACGCGGCATTGCGAAAGAAACCTTGTCGAGCCTTCAGAAACTGACCCGCGATGTGCCGATTTCAAACGACCTCAGAGACCAAACCATTCAGTTCGTCATGAAGACACGCGACGGCGGCGCCATTGAATACGGCGCGTCCCCGCGCGCGTCCATCGCATTAATATTAGCGGCCAAAGCCCGCGCTTTGATCAACGGCCGCAATTTCGTCTCACAGGAAGACGTCGCTTTGATGGCCTATCCCGTTTTGAGACACCGCATTATTCTCAGTTTTGAAGCCGAACGTATGGGCGTGACGCCCGACGACGCGATTGAAGATTTGCTGGCGGATATGGGGCTGATTACGGCCCGTCCGAAACCCGCGGCAGAGGCCGAAGAGTCCGGCAGCTCGGGCGGCTTAAGGTCTAAACTCCCGTTCGGAAAGAAATGAGACGGCAAAAAGCGCAAGCATTTGCAAGCATTTGCAAGCATTTCAAAATCGCACAGATTTTCAACCAAAACACTCTGATGAAAGAATATGGCTGAAACGAAACACAACATTGATATCGAGTTTCTCAGGCAGCTTGACCGCTATAATATGGCTGTTAAAAAGCGCGTGTCAACCGTTTATGCCGGAAACCGCCCGTCTACCCGCATCGGCAAAGGAATCGATACGGTCGGCTATCGTGAATATTATCCCGGCGACGAAATGAAAGATATCGACTGGAAAGCTTATTCCAGAACCGAAAAGCTTTACGTCCGACAGTTCGAAGAAGAAAAGACGCTCACGGCGCACATTTTATTGGACGCCAGCAAGAGTATGGATTATCCGGACCGGGCAACAACAAAGTACGAATACGCCGCAATGCTGGCTCTCGGCGTGGCTTATACGGTTTCCCGCAAGAATGACAAATTCGCGATTTCCACTTTCAATGAAAATATCG
>WRDC01000121.1 GCA_009783635.1 Methanimicrococcus sp.
AATAAGTTTATGAAAAAAACGGCGTTCATTTTTTTAATGAAACAATAAACTGAAACATCGTTTTTTCTCAATTTAATTAAAAACCCGAACGCCCTTTTTGCTGAAACTTAAAAAATAAGTTTATGAAAAAACGGCGTTCGTTTTTTTTAATGAAACGATAAACTGAAACATCGTTTTTTCTCAATTTAATTAAAAACCCGAACGCCCCTTTTTTTGAAACTTAAAAAATAAGTTTATGAAAAAACGGCGTTCATTTTTTTCCGACTTTTTAAAAAAGGATGTTTCAGTTTGAATAAACATTTTTGAAAAAAGGAAGACGGGGTGCCGCAGGCACCCCCATGACATCCGGGGTGCCGAAGGCACCCCAAAAAAGTATGCGGACTCCAACCCTGATGAAAATTTGTGACCGAAGTGAAGCGTAGGCCACAAATTTTTTGTTAACACTTATTCTCTGAAAAACCTTCAACCACGACGTCAATTTGAACCGGCGGCTTTCTCGGGTCGTAAACCATTTCCCGGACTTTGACCTTGATTTCAACGTCGCTTTCCTTGACTTCGTTATCTTTCATATATTTGTAAATGTCTTTCTTGGCAAAGATTTCAGCGTGCCGGACAGCGTCCTCTTTTGCGGAAAATGTCCGTTGCCCGTCCTTTGTAAAGACGATAAACCGGAGCGTCCATAAGCCGTTCTCTTCTTCTTTGGATTCAATGTCCACGCGGACTTCGACGCGTTTGGCCAGCTTTCCGGCCAGACAGCCGACAGCGTTGCCGACGGCATAATGGTCGGGCGTGATAATTTCCGCGTCCAAAAACTCTTCAAGCTCCCGAATAAAACAGCGGACAGGCGCTCCGATTAAAACAACCGGAATGTCGATTTTATAGCGCATATGCGTTTGGCTGAATTTGTCCATGAAAAGATTCAGCTCGTTGCGGGAGGAAGAATCGTTTAAGAAATAAACGGCTTCAACGGCCATTGTTTTTGCAAACGCCCGCTTCACCAAACGGCAGAAATCCTCTTTCGCCATGTTGTAAATTTCGGCGAGCTTTCGGGCGCCGGTTTGCGCGGCTTCGACATCCCATTCCGTAAATTCGCCGGTCACGTGAAGGACGTCCGTCGGCGTGAAACCGATCAGCTGAATCAGGCGTTTGTTGACCAATGTTTCAACGATTCCGAACGGAACTTCGCCTTCGGGGTAATCGCTCCAGTCCAAATCATTGATAAAAGCCGGCCTGTCGCAGATTTTATCGTAAACTTTGCGCTCTTCGGGCGATAAATGAGCGGCCTGATAACCGCTTTTCAAAACAAGCGTTGTTTTTTGAAGGAATTCATTCAAAGACTGGTTGTGCGGCACCCAGTGTTCTTTAAAAAGCGTCGCCAGTTCCGGATACATCAGCGACGCGCGGCAAAGCGGAATAACGCGGCGCGGACCGATCCTGACCGAAGAAAGACGGGCGTCCAAAATGGAATCCGCCTCGATCCAAATGTGACTGTCGCCGCCGGCCGCGATCGTCTCCATTTTGATTGCGCGGACTTTGGTCTTCCAGCCGCCGACCGTTGCGCCGAGGTCTGAAATTTGAGGAATGCCGTCTTCGATCATGGAAACGTCCGTACTGGTGCCGCCGACATCAATGGCAAGGCAGGACTCTTTTCCGGAAAGGAAAGACGCGCCGAGAACGCTGGCGGCAGGCCCCGAGAAAATCGTTTCGACCGGCCGTTCCATCACTTCTCCAAACATGGCGACGGCGCCGTTGCATTTCAGCATGGTTGTTTTGACATTCATGCCGCGCCGCTCTGTTTCGGCAGCCACCGCTTCCAAGAAAACGCGGGCGACCGGCAGGAGCGAAGCGTTCAAATAAGCCGTAATGCCGCGCTCATACGCGCCAAGCGCCTGCGCCAGTTCATAACCGCAGACAACGGGGCAGCCGGTCAATTCATGAATTAAATTTCTGGCCGCTTTTTCATGGTCGGGATTCAAAATGCTGTAAAAAGAAGAAACGGCAAAAGCGGACACTTTGTCTTTCACCGACAAAACATATTCGCGGATCGCCTCCAGGTCGAGCTCTTCATTTTCGGTCCCGCGGAAATTGTGCCCGCCTTTCACCACGACGCAATTGTCTTTAAAATCCTCGGGCACTTTTTGGACGCCGATCAAAATCAAAGAAACGGACGCTCCCGTTTTTTCAAGAATCGTATTCGTCGCAAAAGTCGTAGACACGGAAAGCAGCCTGACATTTTTAAGGCTCTCGGCGTCCAATAAATCCAAAACGTTTTGAATCCCGCCCAGCGGATCCGGATAAGTCGTCAGCGCCTTCTTCGACTGAACGATCCGGCGCGCGCCCATATCCACAAGCGCGGCATCCGTATACGTGCCGCCTGCATCAATTCCCAATGATAAGTTTTCGGTTCCCACAATCAATCCCTCCGAAATATTTGGTTTTGACTCTTTTTGCTCATATGCCATCGTTTTTGGCCGCAGAGAAAGCAAAACCTCTGTAAAAGATATGTGTTGAATGGTTTTTATGACAATTAAATGTTTCAATCAAAAATAAAACAGCCCGAAATTTGAAGTTTTGTTCCGTTTTTCAGTTTTATTCCGTTTGTTTTGTTTCGTTTCGTTTCTTCCCGTTTTTCCGTTTTGTTTCGTTTCTTCCCGTTTTTCCGTTTTGTTTCGTTTATTCCCGTTTTTCTGTTTTGTTTCGTTTTTCCGTTTTGTTTCGTTTTTCCCGTTTTTCCGTTTTTCATTTTTGTTCAGAGCGGATGGGAAGAGTGTTCGGAACGGGAGCGGCCGAAGCAATATCAGTGCTTGAAAATGAAATAAAACCGGACAGGACTGTGCTTGGTATTTTCAAATTAAAAAACGCCGTACAGAGCGAATTTATTTAAACATAAAAATGCATTTACTGTTATGAAAGCGTGCATCATGTGCGGCGGGACGGGAACAAGGCTGCGCCCGCTGACATTCAAAAGACCGAAACCGATGATTCCGATTTCAAACAAACCGTCTGTTCTTCATTTGGTGGAGCATCTCTCAAAAGAGGGATTCAACGACATTGTTATCACGCTCGGCTACAAGGGCGAAGACATTGAAGAAAATCTCGGCGACGGCAGTATGTACGGCGTGCACATTGATTATGTCTACGAAAAAGAGAAACTCGGAACGGCCGGCAGTGTTAAAAATGCTCAGAAACTGATCGGCAGCGAACCGTTCATTGTCGTCGGCGGCGACCATGTGATGACTTTAAACCTTCGCGAAATGTTTCGCTTCCATCAAAAAAGCGATGCTGATGTCACGATCGGTCTTTTGTCCATCGACGACCCGCGGGAATTCGGTATCGCGGATATAGACATTCATAACAGAATTTTACGATTTTTTGAAAAGCCTCAGGCCGGCGAAATCTTCAGCAATCTGGCCAGCACAGGTATTTACGTCTGCAACCCGTCGGTTTTCGATAAAATACCGGCCGGCCGAAAATTCGATTTTGCCAAAGATTTATTCCCGCAAATGCTTCGGGAAAACGCGCGCATCAACGGTATGCTCGTGCGCGGCCGCTGGACGGATGTCGGAAGCGCCGGCGCCTACCGCGACGCTCAAAAATGGAAGCTGGACGATATGAGTGAAACGAACTTGGAAGGCAATTTCACGTCGGACGGAAAAATTCAGGGACCTTTGCGCGTCGGCACATCGGTTGCCATCGGCAAACAATCCTCCTTGGTCGGCCCGCTCGTCATCGGCGAAAACACAGAAATCGGGAAACGGGTTCTGATCGGACCGTACTCGGTCATCGGCTCGAATTGCGTCATCGAAGACGATGTCAAAATCTTATCTTCTTATGTTTTTGACGGTTCCCGAATCGG
>WRDC01000122.1 GCA_009783635.1 Methanimicrococcus sp.
AGAAATATTATTCAAATAATCTTTCAGTTCTTTTTCGGATTTAAACGACATCATACCGACATTGTCAAAATCCGAGTCTTTGTCTGTAGATAAACAGCCGCTGACAAACAACGCGGCGGCAAGCACAAGACCCACTACAACAATCGTTTTAAAATTTATTTTCATTTTTTAAACCTTCTTTGTTATACCATAAATTATACCATAAATGTAATGTATACAATGCCGATAAACTTATAAAGTTCTCAAATAAGCATATGACATTGAATTGGTGGTAAAACAAGGTGGGGATACTATATATAGGTTTATGTAAACCTCGGATTGAATTATGGTTTACAGAAAGATAAGTTCGGGACAAAGCGAAGAGAGCAATTTTTTTTATACCTTATCGATTGTTTCGTAAGAAGTAAACCATTTTACATTATTTCGATTTATAATTCACCTGATTTCTATGACCAAAAAAACAATTCGAATCATGGGCTGCGGCAATCTTTGGATGGGCGACGACGGTGTCGGCATTCATACCGTCCAAAAAATGACGGTAATGAAGGATAAATTAAAAAGCGGCATATCTCCCTCCGACCCTTATTTTGAAGGATATTCAAAAACCGCTTTGCCTTTTTTAAAAGAGACCGATATTTTAGATGCCGGCGTTTCCGGTTTGGATATGCTTTGTTTCTTAGAAGGCTTTGATAAAATCATCATTGTTGACGCGCTGAAGAGCAGCGAAAATCTCGGCGCCATTCTCAAAATCAAGGGCGATGATTTGCTTGACGGGGAAGGTGTCGGCGGGATGATGTCTTCTCACGATGTTTCCGTTCCGACCGTTCTCGGAATTGCCAAAGAAATCCAAGGGCTACCCGAAATTGTCGTTTTCGGCGTTGAAATCCAAAAATATCCCGATACCGTTGATTTAACGACAGCCATGAGCCCCGCGGTTGAATCCGCGATCCCCCGCCTGATTTCATTGGTTTTGGCGGAAATTGAAGCCGATTTGAAAGCGTAAATTAATTAAGCGGTTAAAAGAATTGATTTTTATGTCCGGCCGGGAAAAGGTTTCAAAAAAGATTTTGATCAAAGGCGTTGTCCAAGGCGTCGGCTTTCGTCCTTTTGTTTACCGGACGGCAGTTTCCAACAAGATTTCGGGATATGTGGTCAACGCGGGAAACATGGTCCAAATTGCCGCTTCGGGAACAGCCGGCGACATGGATTTGTTTTTAATGACTTTAAAGACAGAAAATCCGCCGCTTTCACGAATTGATGAACTGATTGATGAACTGATTGATGAACCGGAGATTCCGGATTGGGATTTTGATGAAGACCCCGGCGGCGAATTTTTAATCCTGAAGAGTACGAAAGGAGAATCCGGAAACTCCATTCTTCCGCCGGATACGGCAATTTGTCCGGACTGTCTGTTTGAAATCAAATCGGAAAACGACCGCCGCCACTTGTATCCTTTTACGGTTTGCACAAATTGCGGTCCGCGGTATACAACCGTCAAAAAACTGCCTTACGACCGGCAAAATACGGTCATGGACGATTTTCCGCTTTGCGATGACTGCGAACGGGAATATACGGATGTCAAAAACCGGCGTTATCACGCTCAGCCTGTCTGCTGTCCGAAATGCGGCCCGGTCCATACTTTTGAAAAGCCGGATGTTTCCGCCGGTGTTCCGAAACGCTTCTTTTTGTCGGCCGGCAGCGTTGCTCTGAAAGCGGCGGCAGAAGCGATTGACGACGGCTTTATTGTCGCGTTAAAAGGAGACGGCGGTTTTCACTTGGCCTGTGACGCTTTTTCCGAAAAAGCCGTTTCAGAACTTCGAAAACGGCTTTCGCGTCCGGCACAGCCGTTTGCCGTCATGGTTCGAAATATAAAAACCGCGAAAGAGAACGCTCAAATCCGGGACGAGGCCGGCAAAGAATGTTCCTACCTTGAAAATGTCCGCCGGCCGATCGTTGTTTGTAATAAAACTCCGTCATACGGATTGGCGCCTTCCGTTGTTCCGAAACTTCACAATGTCGGAATGATGCTGCCCTATTCGGGAACGCATTATGTTTTATTTGAATATTTGATAACGGATGCCGTTGTTATGACGTCCGCAAACCTTCCGGGCCTTCCCATGGTGATTGAAAACGACGACGCTTTTGAAAAGCTCTCAAAGATTGCCGATTACTTCTTATTCCATAACCGTTTGATTCAAAACAGAACGGATGACACGGTGATTCGCTTTGTTCATGACGAACCCGTTTTCCTGCGGCGTTCCCGCGGTTTTGTTCCCGAAAGAATATTGCTGCCGTTTTCCCATCCGGCAGGCATCGCGGGCGTCGGCGCCGAAATGAACAACACCGTTTCTTTCACAAAGGACGGCAACATTTACCTCTCCCAATACATCGGGAATACGAAACACCCGAAAACCGCGAAATACCACGCGGAAGCTTTTGAAACGCTTGAATCGCTGACAGGCATTTCTCCTTCCGTTTTAGCTTGTGATATGCATCCCGGATTCAACACGACAAAGTTCGCGGAAGAATACGTTGCGGCTGACTCATCTGCGACCGTTGAACCGTCTGTTTCCGATGAACCGTCACGGTTGGCGCTTCACAGAATCCAGCATCATCACGCTCACATTTGTTCTGTCATGGCGGATAACGGTTTGCCGCTTGAATCCGAAGTCATCGGTATCGCTCTTGACGGCGTCGGCTACGGTGATGATGAAACGGCATGGGGCGGTGAAATTTTGAGATGCGCGTACACGGATTATGCGCGCCTGTCTTCTCTGATGCCGCAGCCGATGGCGGGCGGCGACCTTGCAACGCGCTTTCCGTCCCGGCTTGTTTTCGGTATGCTGTACCCGTATTTGGAGAACGGGTCGATTTCGGAAGACTGTTTATTAGATTTAGATTTATATTTCCCGCACGGGGAAGCTGAAAAGAAAATCGTTCTCTCTCAGCTCAGAAATAATTTCAATGTTGCCGTTTCAACAAGCGCGGGCCGTGTTTTGGATGCCGCCGCCGCAATGCTCGGGCTTTGCCGCGAGCGGACCTATGACGGCGAACCGTCCATGAATCTGGAGGCTGCCGCTTATGACGGCCTTTTGGAACTTAAGACCGAATCAAGAATGTCTGATTTATTGTATTGGGAGCCTTCTTTTAAAGAGGTCAAAGAAAAAAA
Organism: Methanimicrococcus sp.; assembly: GCA_009783635.1. Classification (GTDB taxonomy): domain Archaea; phylum Halobacteriota; class Methanosarcinia; order Methanosarcinales; family Methanosarcinaceae; genus Methanimicrococcus. The sequence goes on from WRDC01000122.1 coordinate 3,170, forward strand.
TGGCGCGGCTCTTGACGTTTTGGATACGAGCGCACTCCTTTATTCGCTTTACTTAGAAGTTTCGGCGGGGGAATCATCGCGTTTCTCAGCCAATCAATTGGCGGTCATGTTCGTTCACACTTTATCCATCGGCATCGGCCGGCTGGCTTTAAAACATATCCAAAAAACAGGCATAACAACTGTTTGTATTTCGGGCGGCGTCGCGAACAATGATTATATTGTCAGCGTGATTGCCGCATTCTTAAAAGAAAACGGAATTGATTTACGGACCCACAAAAACCTGCCGCCCGGCGACGGATGCATTTCTCACGGCCAAGCCGCCGCCGTCACGGCGCGCCTGCTGTCGGCGTCTTTCAAAAATCCCGATGCAGAATAACCTTTAAATAGAATTGTTATGATTATAGGTTGCCTTGATTGTTTTTTCGGTTTATAAAATTGACCGCTCAATTTTTCTACACTTTTTGCGCGGGGGTTGTCGAGTGGTCAAAGGCGCCGGACTTAAGATCCGGTTTCGAAGGAATTCGTGGGTTCAACTCCCACCCCCCGCACTCATCAAAACCTGAACAGCGTGCCTCCCATTTAGATAAAAGAAAAAAA
>WRDC01000123.1 GCA_009783635.1 Methanimicrococcus sp.
AAAACATTTGCCAATGTATTATGTGTATTCCTTAGGAATATTTTCCCAGCTGAAAAATATAGGGAAAAAGCAATTAGTGTGTAAATTCCCACCGCAAACCATAGAAATATATCATAACTCCAAGATCCAATTTCATATAAAAAGAAAACAGAAGGGATGCAAATAAAAAACATAAATATGTGGACAGCAACCGCAATTAAATTATTCAAAATGATCTGAATCAATATGAGAATATTCTTTGGTAATTTCTCTTTGGTTCTTAACATGAATAGGTTCTTTGACATTTATTTCCCACCTATCATCTTATATTTGAGTAATATTCAATTTAAAAATATTATCCGTTTCATTCCCACAAATACCTGTATTTGTCCAAAAAAGCGTACTGTTCCGGCTCTCTTGACCGTTGGTAAATTAAAGCCGCCGGATGAAATATTTTCACGACAAACGTTTCGTTTTCCTTTTGTTTGGCTTCGCCCCATTCCAAGGATTCGCCGTAAGCTTTTTCGGCGGTGTTGCCGAGAAGGATGATGACTTTGGGCTTCATCAATGCCAGCTGCGCTTCTAAAAACGGGCGGCAAATTTCAATTTCTTTTTTTGTCGGCGTCCGGTTGGCAGGCGGACGGCATTTCAGCGTGTTGATAACGGCCCAATCCTCTTCTTTTAAATTCATGTAAGCAATGAATTTGTCAAGCAGCTTTCCGGCGCGGCCGCAGAACGGAACGCCGGTTTCATCTTCGTTTTTGCCGGGGGCCTCGCCGATAAAAACAACTTTGGGAGCTTTTGAACCTTTCGAAATCACTTTATTCTTGGCGGTTTCATGCAAGCCGCATTTCCGGCACGCCAAAATCTCTTGTTCCAAAAACGGATAGCCACCGGCAACAAGATCAACAACCGGATCAACAACAAGATCAACAACAACGGCGGGATTTTTTTCTTTTGTCACTGTATAACCATCCTACCATCCTTTTTATCCATTCGCCTGTATTTGCTTGAGCCTCATAAAAGGGTTTAAATTATATATATTAACACATTCATTCAACTATTATAACAATTATCCTGATTTCGTTCTTTTCAGCCGTCCGGCTCAAATCAGCGGCGGACAGCAATTCTTGAAAGAAGCGATATTTTTATATTTCATAAAAATCGGAAGCAGAATTTTCATGAAAGTTGTTGTGGTCGGAGCCGGCGAAGTGGGCTATAACATCGCAAAAGTCATGTCGGATAGGAATGACGTTATCGTTATTGAGAAAGATTCAAACCGCGCTGCCCTCGTCAATGAACTGGATGTGCAGGTCATCACCGGAAACGGCGCCAATGTCGATCTACTCAAAGAACTGCCCGCTTTTGAACTTTTTGTCGCGGTTTCCGGCAACGATGAAATCAATATTCTTGCCTGTCTGGCCGCCAAAGCCATTACCGGCGGCAAATCCAAAACCGTTGCCCGTGTCAGCAATCCCGATTACATCAAAAAACCGGTTTCTCAAAAACTCGAAGTCGGCGTTGACGTCATGGTGTGCCCGGAACTCTCGCTGGCTTCTGAAATTGCGGAACTCTTATACATTCGGGGCGCGATCGACGCCGAAGTTTTTGCCGAAGGCAAAGTCGAGATGATCGAGTTCATCATTTCGGAAGAGAACCCGCTGATCGGAAAGCCTTTTAAAGAACTGCAGCTCACCGAATGCTGCACCGTCAGCGCAATTTTAAGGCAAAATGATGTTATTATCCCCAACGGCAATTCTTTTTTAATCCCCGGCGACCATGTGATCGTCATCGCCCGGGTGGTTGACATCGATGCCGTTGAAGAACTGTTTTCCCCAAAAGCCGCCGATTCCAAGAAGCGCAGAAGGAAAAAAATTCTCCTGATCGGCTGCGGAAATGTCGGCTTTTATTTGGCAAGCCTCATCGACAAAGACCCCGGCATTGATTTGAAAATCATCGAACAAAGCCAAGAACGCTGTCTGGAAGTCGTTGACCTGCTGCCCAATTCCCTTATTCTCCACGGAGACGCCACCGATATCGCTCTTCTCCGAGAGGAAGGCGCCGGCCATTCCGACGTCGTTGTCGCCGTGACCGGCAGTGATGAGAAAAACTTGCTCTGCGGCTTGATGACAAAACACTTCGGCAACGGCAAAATCATTTCCAGAACGACGCATCCCGATTACATTCCCGTCTTTGAAATGGTCGGCATCGATATCGCGCTCAGCACGCGAAACGCGACCATCAATGAAGTGCTGCGCCTGACGCTCGGCACAAGCGTTGAATCTTTAAGAGCGCTGCCGCAGGCGGAATCCGAAATTTTGGAATATCTCGTGACGGATAAATCCAAAGTTCTCGGCCGGCTTCTCAAAGACCTGCATTTTCCGGAAGACGCCATTATCAGCATGATTGTCCGCGGCGGCGAACAGATTATTCCAAGCGGCAATTTGGAAATTCTTCCCGACGACCGGGTCATCGTTTTTTCAAAACCGGAAGCTTACGGCAGACTGAACAGCCTGTTTAAGTGACAGGGAAAAAGAGAGGAGCCGGACGGCGGTTGCGGTCAATTCAAAAGGTGGGTTGGAATGGTCAAAGGCATCAATGTTAAAAACATATTTGCAATCGTCGGCAAAATTCTGTATTTGCTGGCCTTTGTTCAAATTATTCCTTTAGCGATTGCTTTTTATTACCAAGAACCGTTGCTGCCGTTTTTAATCTCCATCGCCGCCGCGGGTATATTCGGATTTGTTTTCAGCTATACCTCCAAAGACAACGAAGATGAATGGACGGTTCGGGAAAGTTACGCCATTGTCGCTTTCAGCTGGCTTTTCAGCGCGTTTTTTTGCGCCGTTCCTTTTTTCATATCCGGCTTGTCCGCCTTTGACGCTTTTTTTGAAAGCATGTCGGGCGTCACGACAACGGGCTCAACGATTTTGCAGCATATCGATGCGTACCCGAAAAGTTTGCTATTCTGGAGAAGCTTAACGCAATGGCTCGGCGGTCTTGGCGTCATAGCTCTGTTTTTGGCTGTCATTCCCAAAGTGAATATGCGCGGCCGCCAGCTTTACAGAATGGAATTTTCCGGCCCGACCGAAGGGAAAATCAGTCCGAAAATCAGAAGCACGGCAAAAATATTATGGTACTTTTACATCGGCGCGACCGTTCTGTTGGTTCTTCTTCTGGTCCTGCTGAAGTTTTCGGTTTATGACGCGTTTACGTTTTCACTGTCGACGATGTCAAGCGGCGGATTTGCGCCGCACGATGAAAGCATTTTACCCTTCATGAGTCCCATGGTTGAAATTGTCATTATCGTGTTCATGCTTCTTGCCGGCACGAATTTTGCTTTGATTTACAAAGCGGCGACAAAAGGCATACGTTCCCTGACAAAAGACGAAGAATTCAGGTCGTACCTCCTGTTTTTCATAGGCATTTCCGTCATTTTGTCGCTCGTTCTGATCCGCGATATGGATTACAGCATCGGCGAGTCGGTCAGGTATGCGTTTTTCCAAGTCAGCAGTATTATGACGACAACGGGTTATGTGACCGTTGACTATAATTTGTGGAGCGACGCCGCTAAAATTCTTTTGCTCGTGGTTATGTTCACCGGCGGCTGTTCCGGATCAACTGCGGGCGGCCCGACGTTTGTTCGCTGGATCCTTCTTCTCAAACACG
>WRDC01000124.1 GCA_009783635.1 Methanimicrococcus sp.
ATCGGCGTCTGCCCCGTTTGCCAAAACGCGCTTCGCATCGTCACCACCGATAACGGCCGCTTCGTCGGCTGTGTCGGCTATCCCGATTGCTCCCAAATGTACCCGCTGCCAAAAACAGGCGCACTGACGATTCAGCGCACCAAAAAATGCCCAAAAGACGGCATTGTTGTTTTGGATGTCGGTAAGAAATATGAATGGGCCGTCGGCGTTGGCCCCTGCTTCGCCTGCGACCGAAATATCACCTGCAACCCGCCTGAAACCGCCGGTCCCTGCCCGCGCTGTAAAGACGGGCAGATGCAACTGATCGAATACAAAGAAGGCCGGTTTTTGAAATGCACGCTGAAATGCGGGCACACGCAATCTTTGCCGGACAAAGGAAAGCTGACCGTTTTAGACCAAAAATGCGAGATTTGCGGCTGGAATTTGTTCCGCGTGAAAGAACAAAATAAGGACGGCGTGGATTTTTGCGCCAACCGGAGATGCAAGGCAATCGGAATGCGGAAAGCGGCAAATGAGAAGTAACGGAAAAACCGTTGAGGAAAAATGGATAACATAAGCATTTACTTTTTTTGGCCGGGATTGGTGATTTCAATTATTTTTTCCGTCCTTCTGACAATCGGCCTGAACCTTTGGGCACGGCGAAAATCCGCCGACAGAGAATCACATGATTTTGAAGAGGACGGACGAAACGCTTTCAATGATGAAAATTACAGAGAGACAGAGCATGATTTTGAAGAGACGGGAGACCCGCGATCCGGAATGAGCGGCATGATTATGATCGGCCCGATTCCGATTGTTTTCGGCAGCGGCAAATTTCGCTTTGATCAAAAAGCGTTCAAATACGCTCTTTTGTTCTTCATAATTGTCATTCTGATTTGGTGGATACTGGCCCGAACAGTGTTCCTTTAATAAGAAGAAGCAGTTTGCAGAAAATACAAAATTGAAATAACCGAAAATAGAAAGAATCAGGCGGCAAAAGTAAAACATTCACAAAAAAGGAAGAGGAGAGAAGGCAAGATGACGAGAAGACCGCCGACACAGGGAAATTCAAAAGATAATTACCGCAACAAAGGACGAGGGGAACGGAAGAGTACGGAAAAAGAGCCAAAGAAGCTGGAAAGAGCCGGCAGGACCGCAGGCGGCATGGCAGGCAAAAACGCAGGCGGCATGGCAGGCAAAAACGCTGGCGGCATGGCAAGCAAAAACACGGGTGGCATGGCAGCAGGCAAAAACACGGGCGGCGCGGCAAATAAAAATGATGATGGGGCAGCATTTAAAAATGCCGGAAAAGGAAAAACATACAAAGACGGCATCAATGCAAAAGAGCTCGGCAGCCTAAAAGCAAACGACGGAAAGAATTACAAGAAAAACGCACAGAATCGCGTTTTTTATGAAAATGATTTTATCTTTTGGTGCCGCGAATGTAATGTGCCGCTGATTGGTGAAACGTGCGGTTTGTGCGGCTCAAACGGGGAAAAAATAACACTTTCACAGCCCGCCGATGTCAGATTCGCGCAAGGGTATGACAACGAACTTATTGAAAAGCACCTGATCCGCCTTTTTTCCTGCAATCCTTTGGAAGGGCGGATTGTTCTGCTGAATAAAATCCCGGGCGATGATCAGTCGATGGAAATCATCGCCGACGGCCATGTGATCGGAATCCTTCGATTTGATTTGAATGTTTTAGATTTCATTTTTGAGCCGACGATTTACGGTTCCAAACTTTTCGTGAATGAACCTTACAGATTTGCCGCCGCCGGCAGAATTGTCAAAATTCAAAAAGCGAAGTCTCACGTCAACGGAAAAAATATTTCTTTTGATTCGGTCGAGGATTTCCCGGCCGGCATTAAAAAAGGAGAAGCTGTGCTGATTATGAGCGGCGGCTTGACCGGATACGGAATTTCGCATATTGAAAGCGAAGAGTATTACCGTTTGAAAAAGGAACGTGAAAAGGCCGGAACGGGAGACGCTCTCTTCCGGGAAATGTCAACTTTGTCCGATGAGGAAACAAAAGCGAATCAGATTTTGAAAGTGAAAAACATCACATCGGAAGACCCGTTGTCATTCAAACTTTCCGAAAAGAAGCCGTCCATGGATGACATTATCGCCGCCAACAAAGAACACATCAAATCGCTTGGCAAAGATGCGATGAATGTGATCAAAGGCGCCGCCGGTTTGAAAGAAAATAAAGATAAGCCGGTATATGTCTCATTCAGCGGCGGCAAAGACAGTCTGGTTGTGCTTGATTTGGCCGCTTCCGCTTTGATTCACCGGCCGTTTACCGCCGTTTTTCTCAATACAGGTATTGATTATCCCGAAACGGTTGAATTTGCCAAAACATACTGTGCCGAGCGCCGTATCCCGTTTAAAGAAATGAGTGCGGGCGATGACTTTTGGAAAACGCTTCAGGTGAAAGACCACCCGACAAAAGACGGCCGCTGGTGCTGCAAAGTCTGTAAGCTGAATTCAAGCAACCGGCTGGCCGACGGCAAAGAACATCTGTCGCTGGACGGCAAACGCCGTCACGAATCGTTCATGCGCTCCAAAATCCCGACGATGGACACGAATCCGAACGTTGAAGGCCAGCTCAACATCTTTCCGATTCGGGATTGGCGCGCCATTGAAGTCTGGCTTTACATTCGCTGGCGCAAACTGCCTTACAACCCGCTCTACGATAACGGATTGGAGCGGATCGGCTGCTGGATGTGTCCGGCCGCGTTCCAAGCGGAATATGTGCGGATGAAAGAAATCCATCCGGAACTGGCAGGCATTTGGGAAACATATTTGGCCGGCTGGGCAAAGAGAAACGGCGTTTCGGATGAATACGTCCGCCACGGACTTTGGAGATGGGAACAGCTGCCGCCGAAAATGATCAAACTGGCGGAAGAGCTGAATATTTCGTTGAAAAATAAGCCTGAAAAGTAAAGAAATGAAAAATAAAAAGACGAAAATGAAAAAACGAAAATGAAAATAAACGAAAAGAACAAATGGTTTGACCTCAGTTTTATCCAATTGAAATCGAAACGTGAATAAAAGGAGTTGACAGAAATGTACCGAGAAATCGCCGTCATCATCATACTGGTTCTTATCGCGACGCTTCAGGTTTACCTCTGTAAACGTGAAAACAGGCGTGTCGGTTTGATTCTGCCGGTTCTGTCGCTCATCACCGCCGTTTCAGCCGCGATTGGCATTTCTTTTTATTCATCGCCGCCCAACCTTATCAGTATGATTTTCCTCGGGATTCAGGTCTTTGTTTTTATGAATATCCCGACTGTGATTCTGACGGGAATTTATATTTTATACCACGGCAGAAGATGAACGGCGGCGGAAAAAATGGCCGGCCCGTTCAGCCTTCCTTTTTTACAGATTCAAACTTTATTTTAACAGCGGCGTTGAAATGCCGTTTTTCGTTTTTTTGTTTCCGTTGTTTTCGGTTAAATATTTAAATAATTGAACCGCATTCAATTCCCATCTTTAAGACTTATAAAAGGTTATTTGAAAAATTAAACGATTCAGATGTGATTTTTTATGCAGATGCTTCTCATTCACTCGGATTATATCGAGTATGAAACAAAAAAGAAAACGAAAATCGCCGAAGAGATCGGCGACGATATGAAAGCCGCCCGCCTTGAAGAGGCGCTGAC
>WRDC01000125.1 GCA_009783635.1 Methanimicrococcus sp.
GTCTTTAATTTCTTCGATGCGCATTTCCTTTTTGGAAATCTCGTTTGAAATTGCATTGATGCGTTTGTTGGACGATGAAATCTTGCCGTCCAAATCATCCAGTTTCGTAATCAATTCCGCGCGCTTCTTGTAAATCCCGCGGATTTCCGAGCTTAAAGATTCCAGAAGCTCCCGTTCCGTTGCCGCAAACGATACGCGGGATTTTTGGGAGACGGAACCGCCAATCATCGCGCCGCTTTTTTCAAGCGTATCGCCGTCCAGCGTCACCATTCTGTATCTTCCGAGAGACCGGCGCGCATTTTCAAGGGTGTCGATCACCACAGTGTCTCTGAAAACGTACCAAAACGCCGGCTCGTATTCAGAGTCATAATCAATCAAATCAATCGCGTATCCGAGAAATCCGGGCGCTTTGACGTCCGGCAGGCTTTTCCTGCTCTCCATTTTACTCAGCGGCAAAAACGTTGCGCGCCCGATGTTTTTGCGCTTCAGGTAATTGATTGCGTGTTCCGCGTCGGCATCCGTTTCAACGATGATGGCTTGCATTTTTGCGCCGGCGGCAATCTCCAAAGCTTTGGCATATTCCTGGCCCACGCTGCCCAGATTGGCAACGGCGCCGAGGATGCCGTACAATTCTTCCTTTTTGGACGCCTTTAAAATTTCTTCAACGGCATGAGTGTATGTACTGCCGACTTCGGTTGCCCGAACGCGGGCTTCGATGACGCCGTATTCTTTTTCCTTCCCCGACGCTTGATCTTCCAGTTTTTTCTTGTCATCGGACATTCTTTTATGCGCCGATTCGAGGTCATCTATATCTTTTTTAAGTTTATCGGATTCTTCGGTGAGTTTAGAAATGTCATATTCCGCAATTTTCGTGTCGCTTTCCGCATTTTTTGCGTTGTCCTTCGCTTCGGTAATTTCGTTTTCAATGTCTTTGATTTCCGAAGCTTTGCGGCGGAGCGCATCGGTTAAGCGGTCTTCGTCCCGGATGAGCTGATTCTTCTCGTTTTTGATATTCTCCAGCTCGTCTCGTTTTTGATTTGATATTGTGGTCTGTTCCGAGAATTTTTGATCGATTTCGGCAATCTTGGAAGCCAATACGATTTTTTCAGTACTCCTGTCCGACTGCTCCTTTAAAACGGCTTCTTCTTTTCTCTTTTCTTCGGCAAGAGCCTCCTCATGCTCCTGAATTTCTTTTTTGCGGCCGTCAATTTTGATAAATAAGTCTCTGCGCTTGGATTCAAAACCGCCTTCTTCGCGTTCCAAAACACCGATGCTCTCTTTCGCTCTTGAGATTTGACCTTTGATTTCTTCAATCTCTTTCTTAATGCGGATTTGTTCATCTTCGCCCATTTGGCGGATTTCGGTGTTCAGCGCCGCCAGATCTGCCTCTCCCCGGCTCAGCTCATCTTCGCGTTCTTTGATTTTCTCTTCCGTTTCGGCTTCCAAAGTTTCATACTTCGCGATTTCGTTCTCCACGCGCGTTAATTCGGTCTTAGCGTCCTTTAGCTTGGATAAAATCAAATAGCCTTCATATCTCTTCTTCTCTTCGCGCAGCGTCCGGTATTTGAGGGCGTGCTCTCTCTCTGACGACAGGCGGTCAAGTTGTATTTTGACCTCTTCAATGATGATATCGATTTTTTCAATCTGCTCTTTGACGATATCCAGCTCGCCCAGAGATTTCTGTTTCTTTTCATCGAATTCCGCGACGCCCGCAATTTCATCAATAATTTTGCGGCGCTCGATCGGGTTCATTTTGGCCGTAATCTGGGAAATATCGCCCTGCATAACGACATTATAACCTTCCGGCATGACGCCCGCCTTTCCGAGAAGTTCGTGCACTTCGGTTAAGCTGACGGATTTGCCGTTAAAATAGAAATAGCTGTAATAGCCGGATTTCGTTTGTTTGATCTTACGCGAGATTTCAAATTCATCCGCTTCGACCGGCGCTTTGCGGTCGCTGTTATCAAAGATAATCGTCACCTGAGCGAACTCGGGCTGCTTGGATTTGGAGTCGTTGAAAATCAAATCTGTCAGTTTTTCGGCGCGCATGGTTTTTGATCCGGACAGGCCGAGCGCAAAAAGTATCCCGTCAATGATGTTGGATTTTCCGCTGCCGTTTGGCCCCGAAATTGTCGTAAATCCTTCATAAAGCGGTATTTTAATCCGTTTTCCGAATGACTTAAAGTTGACAAATTCGATTTCTTTAATGAACACTTCTTATCTCCCGTGAGCGATTTCTTCTCAAGGTCCGACTTCAATTATTCGTATGTAAAAATTTCTGTGTCATTATCATCGTTTGAAATGACGCGTTCTGCCCTTTCCGACTGTTTGCCGCCGCGCCGTCCGCCAAACTTGCGGCTGCCGGTATCTTTTTCGGCAATGATGTATTCGCAGTTGGCATTATAGTCCTCTTCTTCATCGCTTTTTCTTTTTACCTTGTTGGTACCGATGATGTATTCGCTTTTGTCGGGAAGTTCAGGCTCCGCTTTTTTCGGAATCTTTTGAACCGAAAACATATTTTCAAACTGTGGCGCAGCCGGGGTTTGGGTTTGCGGCGCCGGTTCGTTCAAAGCGGTAACGTCCAGAATTTCATCTTTAGAATCTGCAAAATAAAAGGGATCGTTGCTTGCCGGAATCGTTTTGGCGGGTACGAATTTTTCGGGCTCAGCATTATTCTTTTTAGCGGGCACAAATTCCTGATATTCCCAGCCGTCGGATTTCCGCGCGTTAAACACGGGCGCAACCGGCACAACCTGCGCAGTGAGGCCGGCCGCCGCGGGCTGGCTGCCGAATCCCGGAATCTTTGTCGAGCGGACCGGCTCCTGTGTTGCCGACAAATAAGGAGTGTAAGAAGAAAAGGGCGACTCGTAGGGATTTGAATAGGCAGGGCCGTCATTTTTCAGCGTTTCATAAGACGGTGTTTTGGGTGCCTCATAAATGTCGGGAGAACGCTTTTTCTCAAGCTGTTTGGAGAGCGCGCTTAATGTTGTCTTTAAATCAACAATTTCACGAACAATGCCGTCTTGCGTTATCATTAATTCATTAAGGCGCTGTTCAATGAGGCGCATTCTGTCATAAGGCACCGTTTCCGGCTGCAGTTCTTCGCGGATTTCCGAAATGACCGAGCGGCGCATTTCATCCTCAACGGCATCCAAATGCATCTCGATTTTTTCTTCCAATTCGTCGAATATCTTTTTCTCAATCTTTTCCGTTCCGCTGTATCTGACTTTTCCGTTCACTATTCTCCCTCGGCTCGTTTGCTTTGAATGTATTAATATGGCGTTAATGTGTGATAAAAAAATGAATGGAATGTAAACTGTTATGTTTATATACTATATATAGCTTACATACGATTCAATTCCCCGTTATTTCTTTTTAAGCTTTCACTTCTCTCAAAAAATATGCCGCCCGCTATCATTATAATATATAGTTTGCGGTGATGTCATATCCTAAATGGCAGAGAAGTAAAACCAGTGCAAAACGTACGAATTTTCCGATAAAGATCAATATTGAGAATTTCTTGAAGTCGTACTTGACGGCGCCGCCGACGAACGGAAAAACATCTCCGATCACCGGGATCGATGTAAAAAGAAGCAGCCACGCGCCGTATTTTTCAAA
>WRDC01000126.1 GCA_009783635.1 Methanimicrococcus sp.
CGAAAAATCAAAAAAGCGGTCGAAGAGTTTTATATTGAGCAGGCGGATGTTTTTTTCAATTCGCGGACGGATTATTTTGCCGAAAAATACATTCATCTTTTTGAAACAAAACCGAAATCCGTCAAAGCCGTTTATTATAAAGGAAAGTGGGGCTGCTGCACTTACCGGAATGATATCAAATTGAATTGGGTTTTGATTCAGGCCGAAACGCCGGTTATTGATTATGTGATCATCCACGAATTGGCGCATATCCGCCACAAAGACCATTCCAAGGACTTTTGGGCGCTGGTTGAAACGGTTGACCCGAAATACAAAGAAAAAAGGCTTGAATTGAAGGAAAACGGCTGGATTTTGGGAATGAAGTGAAAAGAGCCGGATCCGTTTAAACGATGAGCGACGGCGCGGCAATTTTTCAAAATATGCGCCATCCTTTTTTAAAATCATTTTTAAAATCATTTTTAAAATCATTTTTAAAATTAAACAAGGCTGTTTTGAAATTGTAAATTTCCTGCCAAATTTCTGTCAAATTTTCCGGTCAAATCTTAACAAGTTTAATTTAGTTCTAAGATGAACCAAATCTTTTATAAATCATGTTTTAGTAAATAATACCTGTTGTTTTTTAAAGCCAAGTTGATTTAAGAAGGTGGATTCATTATGAAAGCAAACCGTCTCCTCGTTTTTGGAACGTCTTCGGATGCCGGGAAAAGTTCAATCGTTACGGCGATCTGTAAAATCATGTCAAAAGAGTACAAAACCGCTCCGTTCAAAGCGCAAAACATGAGTTTGAATTCCTGGGTCAATCCCGAAGGTAAAGAAATCAGTTATGCTCAAGTGATTCAGGCGTGGGCCGCGGGCGCAGACCCGATTCCCGAAATGAATCCCGTCGTTTTAAAGCCGAAAGGCGACAGTTTCTGCCAAGTCGTTGTTATGGGCGAACATTACGCCGACAGAAGCGCCGGCAACTATTATGAATCCATTGACAAGATGACTGAAATTTTGAGCCGTGCGCTTTCAAAATTGGATGAAAAGTTCGATGTTATTATTATGGAAGGCGCGGGCGGCGCCGCCGAAATCAATCTTTATGACCGCGACATTGTCAATATCGGAACGGCCCGCGTTACGGACGCGCCGATTGTCATCGTCGGCGATATCGAACGCGGCGGCGTTTTTGCAAGTCTTTACGGGACGTACACGCTGCTTCCGGATGATGTCAAAAAGAATATCAAGGGATTCATTATCAATAAATTCCGCGGCGATCCCTGCATTTTAAAGCCGGGATTAAAACAGCTTGAAGAATTGACCGGCATTCCTGTTCTCGGCGTCATGCCATACTTCCGCTTGAGAATCCCTTCCGAAGACTCAATGTCTTTCAAAGAAAAAAGCGGCTCAGGCTCTGTCCCGAGTGAAAAAGTAAAACGCAGTACGGGTCTTGAAATTGCGGTGATTCAATTCCCGAAAATTTCTCATTTTAACGATTTTGAAATATTGGAAAATGAAGCGCTTGTCCGATATGTCGGCATTTATGATAAAATCGGCGCTCCCGACTTGATCATTCTGCCCGGTTCCGGCACTCCGCTTTCGGATTTGGCGGCATTGAAAGAAAGCGGCATGAGCGATCAAATTAAGGCGGCCGCAGGCAAGATACCGATTATCGGCGTCGGCGAAGGTTACCAGATGCTCGGCAAGAAGCTGACGGGTCCGGACGGCAAGTCTGTTGACGGACTTGATCTTCTGAACTGTGAAACCGTTTACACAAAAGAAGAAGGCTACAGTGAAAAACCCGAACGCGTTTCCTTAAAAGTGAAAGCGTGCAGCCCGATGCTGAGCGCTGTTGACGGTATGGAGCTGAACGGTTTTACGGCGCACAGCGGCAGTACCGTCACCGCGTCCCCCGTTTTCGGCACGGATGGCGCCTGCGGCAAAGACGGCAAGGTCATCGGAACGTCAATGCACGGATTTTTTGACAATAAGCCGCTTCGAATGGCTTTAATGAAGTATCTGGCCGAAAAGAAAGGCATTGCGTATGTCGAAGAAGAGGAATTCACAATCGACGACGGATTTGAAGAACTGGCACAGGTTTTCGCGGCTCATGTCGATGTGGAAGCGATTTACAAAATTATGGGTTTAAAATAAGAATCTGTTTTTTTAAATCATTTTTTTTGATACCGCTTTCGTTTTTATTCTCTTTTAAAATACATTCTTCGCGAAAACTTTATATGACAGAAAATTTGTCTTATATTTAATCGTATAATGAGTATGTTGATGAATCAATCTTTACTGACTCATCTACTTATCATTTGATTTATATAAAATTCACTTTACACAGATTTGGTGATTAATTATGAAAGGAAAAGGACTCTTAAGTTTAATTACGTACTCTGAAAAAAGAAAAGATCTTTTGTTCTTAATCGGCGAAAAACCGCGTACTCTTTTTGAAATCAAAGAATTTTTCAATGTCAAAACACCCGAAATTTATCCGCGCATTAAAGAGCTTTTAGAAGCGGATTTGATTCAAAAAACGAACAATGAATACTACTTAACCCCGACCGGTAAAGTTATTTTGAAATACTATACCCCGCTTGTGGAAATCTTAAATATCTTTGAAGAAACCAGTGATTTTTGGACCGACCACGACACCAACGCGATTCCGCATCACCTTCTCGAACGCTTCAATGAACTTGAAAACAGTATTTTGTTCCAGGCCCCGTCTAAGAATGTTTTTGAACAGAACAAAATCATTGTTGAAAAATTAGATCAGGCCGAAAGACTCTCGGGCATTATTTCCGTTTTCATGCCGTCCAGCCTTGAAATGTTCCAGCGGATCGTTTCCAACAAAACCCCGTCCAAAATCATCATGACTCAGGACGTTTATGACAAGTTCAGACTGGATTACAAAGACTTGCTGAAAGCGTTTATTGACATGAAAGGCAATGAGCTTTATTTGATCGACAGCGTCAACCTTTTCATCATCACAACCGACGGCTTCCTTTACTTCTCCCTCTTCTACAAGAACGGCCTTTACGACGTGCAGAAATACTTGATTGCAACCGACAACCGCTCCTTGAATTGGGGTAACGACTGTTTCAAATACTTCGTTGAACACGCCAAAAAATTAGACAAGCCGGAGTAAACTGAAAACAAACTAAAAACAAACTAAAAGCAAACTAAACTAAAAACAAACCGAAAAAACTTAAATCCTTTTTTCGATTAGAGTCCAAAACCGCGGGCTGCGTTTAAATCAGCTCACCGGTTTCGGACGATACTAAAAACGCTTAAATGCTGACAGAGCAGCTTGAAACTTTTCTTATCTCTCGCATTCTGATTTTATATGTCATGAAAGCATATGTTATGAAAGAAGGCAGATATGCATGAACACGAAGACGGCGGTCATTTTATTTGCACTGTTTATCGTCATCATAGGCGGTGTGCTGTGTATAGCAATCATAGGCAGCAGCGATAGGTCTGATAATTCTGATAAAAAACCGATCAGCGATGTCTTAAACGATTCGGAAGGAGTGACTTTGGAAATTAAAAAAGAGACTGTTTCAGATAAGGGACTGACAATAATTATAATAAATAAATCACAGAAGGATTATACTTACGGCGACGCTTA
>WRDC01000127.1 GCA_009783635.1 Methanimicrococcus sp.
ACATCTTCGCCGCCTCCAAGGCAGCCGCCAAAGAAATCGACGACGATGAAAACCTCTTGGCCGGCGCGAACATTGCCGGTTTCCTGAAAATTGCCGACGCCATGATGAAACAAGGTCTCATCTGAGCCGAGTCTCATCTGAGCCGTAATTGTACTCAAAACGGCTTAAATATTTCAAAAATCGAGAAGTCTGATCAAAATATTACAAAATATCATTTCAGTCAAGAAGCGCCATTTCGTGATTCGTTGCAGTCATGGAATTCAAGCGCTCTCTTGATTTTGAATTCTTTTGGTTTTGAATTCTTTTGGTTTTGAATTTTCTTGGTTTTGAATTTTCTTGGTTTTGAATTGTCCTGTTTTATCCGTTTTTCATTATTCTTAAAAACTTTCATTATTCCTTAAAAACCAAAGGCTGTGTTCCTTTGATTTTCTCGGGGGTGTAAATCCGTTTTCCCTCTTTCAAAAAATCGGGAAGGCGTTTTCTTTTTTCTCCGAGAAGCTGAATGCAGTATGCTACGCCGGTTATTTTCTCGCCCCATAAACCGTGAACGCGGTGGACGCCGATAAGATTGATGTAATCTTCCACGTCATCCTTCTCTTCTTTCATATGTTTGACAACTTCGGACAAAGCTTTGACATCATCAACGGCTCTGTGTGTGTTTTCAACGCCTTTTATTTGGTAATATTCAATTGCGTCTTTCAAAGAATGCGGGTGTGCTTTCCGGTCTTTTAAAACAGTGAACGTGTCTAAAATATCAAATGAGACGGGAATGCTTTTTCCGTATTTTTCCAGCATTTTCAAAACAAACGACAAGTCGAATTGAGCGTTATGGGCGACGACAATCGTTTTTTCCGCCGGCAAAAAAACATTCGCAAACAGTTCGGCCGCGTCTATTTCTTCAACCCCTTCCGTCTCAAGCATTTCATCCGTGATGTGCGTCAGCTCGGTGATATTTTGAGGGAGGCGTTCCCCCTTCGGAAGTTTGACTAAAATGTCGCTTTTCTTCTCCTCAAATTCGGCAGTGCCTGCAGCGCCGCTGTTGTAATAGCGGGTTGCCGCCAGCTCTATGATTTGATCGGCTTCAGTTGTCAGGCCCGTTGTTTCGACATCTAGCAAAACAATCTGGTTATAATCCGGAAAAATATCAATGATCCGGCAGGTGGCAGGTGATACGGTCATGGGAGGCACATCCGTTGATGAATCCTGAATGGATTAAATGAATTATGTCTTTCAGATTTAAAATGGTTTTTGAGAAAAACAAATGGCCAAAAGAACGGTCAGAGCCACTTCGGCCATTTGAAGCCGAACGATTCGGCCATTCCGGCGACTTCGTCATGAATCGATTTGTCCGCTTTCAGCATAATGAATCCGTAAAGGAGGCCGCCGGCAATAAAAGCCGCCAACAGCAACACGACATTGGTAATCGGCAGAACGTATTTAAACGCCAGCAGAAACGCGCACATCAGCAATGAGACGATTACCATCTTCAAAATCGAAAACCAATTATAGCGGACAGGAATCACTTTTCGGAGGAACGCGTACGCAAGAACCGAATTCAGGCCCATCGCAATAACAGTCGCAAGCGCGGCGCCTTCCATGCCGTACATCGGAATAAAAATCATATTCAACCCGACGTTTGTCGCAATTCCCGCCGCAATTGACAAAAACGCGTATCTCGGATGACTGACCGCGTTTAAGCAAATGCCTTGCAGATACATAAAAACGGTAATGATTTGAATGAATGACAGCAAAAACAAAGCCGGAACACCCGGAACATAAGCTTCGCCGTAAAAAATATCAATGAAATCATAGCCCAAAATCAGAAAACTGAAAAAAACAGGAATGGCCAGCATCAGTGAAAGAGATGTTCCGCCCCGGAGTCCTTCCGTTATTTTCTCATATTGTTTTTTTTCGTTCCAAGCGCTGAATTTGGGGTAAAGAACGGCCTTGACGGAGATCGCCGCCAAGCCTGCCAGCATTGAAAATTGATACATAATCCTGAAAATGCCCGCTTCGGTTTCCGTCATGTAGCGGCCGATAAATACCACATCGATATTCTGATAAATCAAATAGCAGCTCATCACCAGAAAAATCAGAACGGCATAGGTTAAAACCCGCTTGAAATTCTCTTTTGAAAAGCGGACCAGTCTCAGCTGATTATAACGGTGCGCGAAAAGCGCGGTGAAAATCATGCCGGCCAAAAACCCGCCCGTCAGTCCGAAAGAGTGGTAGCCGAGGTATACGACGATGATTTGAAAGAGTGACCGAACCGCGGTGTTTAAGAAAAGCGACAACTGAAACGCGTTCACTTTTCCGTCGGTGTAAGCGGCATAGATGCGGCTGTTGTAAAAATAATCAATAATTAATGCCGCAATGATCCACCAAAGAATTCCGGTCTCCATAATCGTCGATGCCGGGAAAACGGCGGCGGCAATCAAAAGGCCGGCAACGCACAGAACCAGATAAATCAGCCGAAGTATCATGGAAGCCGTGTAATATTCGTCACGGTCCCGGCCTTCACTGATGAGTTTTACACTCGCTTCTCCGATTCCGCTTTCAGAAAACAGGTAGAAGAGCGCGTTGTATGAAAAGAATAAGAAGTAAACGCCGACAACCGAAGGATCGACGACGCGCGTAAAATAAATCGTACTTAAAAAACCGATGGCTGTCAGGCTGAATTGAGAGAGAAGGGAGACCGTTGTTTGCGAGCGGACAGCGGTATCGCCTGCCGTTTCGGTTTCCTTTTTTTTCCCGATATTTGAAAAAATGTCTGCCGACGGAGCCATAATTTATTAATGGCGTTGTCGGTGTTAATAAAAATTGCGGCCTCCGCTTCGCTTCGGCCGCCATTTTTCATTCCGATTCGGAGCCGGTTTGTGTTTATGGGGCGCCTGCGGCGCCTCGTCTTTTCTTTTTAAAATTTATGTCTTGTATTTGTCTTCTATTTGCCTTGTATCCTTTCGTTCGTTTTCGGGTCACATGAGTTTTTCAGATAAACATAAATATGAGATATGATTGTTCACTCTTTATACGAATCAGGTTTACAATAAATCCGTTAGATACTTTTTCCAAAGCTTGCCGATTTGTTTGAGGCGTTTGTGATAATCATGAGTGGCATTATTGATGACGAGTCTAAAGACAACGAGTACAATGACAACGAGTACAATGACAACGAGTACAAAAACAATGAGTACAATGACAATGAGTACAAAGACAACGAGTACAAAGACAATTCTGTAAAAATTAAAAAAATGGTTTTTGCCGCTCTTTTCGCGGCATTAATCGCCGTCGGGGCTTGGATTCGCATTCCGCTTCCATTTGTTCCGATTACGCTGCAGACATTTTTCGTGCTGCTGGCGGCGGTGACGCTTGGTAGAAACTGGGGTCCCGTCTGCATTATCGTTTACCTGCTCGTCGGATTAATCGGCTATCCTGTTTTTGCCGGCGGCAGCAGCGGTCTTGGTGTCATTCTCGGGCCGACAGGCGGTTACTTGTACTCATTTGTTATTGTTGCGTTTATTGTCGGTTTTCTCAGTG
>WRDC01000128.1 GCA_009783635.1 Methanimicrococcus sp.
CCCCATTGACCGGCGCCGGTTTCCGTTGTCAGGCCGGTGAGGCCCTGCTCCTTGGCATAGTAGACCTGAGCGGCGGCGGAATTCAATTTATGACTGCCGGAAGTGTTGTTGCCTTCAAATTTGTAATAAATTTTTGCAGGTGTCCCGAGCGCTTTTTCCAAATTATAGGCGCGAATCATCGGGGACGGGCGGAACATTTTATAGAAATCCAAGACGGGGGCCGGAATATCAAAGTAACGCGTTGTCATGTCAAGCTCTTGGCGGGCGAGTTCATCACAAAAGACCGGCGTTAAATCTTCAAATGTTGCCGGCTGACCTGTTGCCGGATTGAGGCAGGGGTCGTGCTGTTCGGGCATGTCGGCGCGGATATTGTACCAAACTTTTGGGATTTGGTCTTCGTCTAAGTAAATTCTGTACGGGCTGCTCATATCAATAATCTCCTGATGCGTATTTTAAAAAGGTAATTTTAAGAGGGTATTCGTTTTCGATTCATTGTTCTTCCGAAGAATCGGAAAAACGGCGGGAAAGGAGATTAAAGACGCCAACGGTGTTCTGTAAATGTCATTATTGCGACTGTCATTTTTCTGACCTGATTGTTTTTAAATCGGTATTATTTGTTGAATGAAGAATTAATTTTGACTTTTTTGTATCAAATTTTACAATGATGTTTAAATTAATACAATTATTTAAAGATTTCTATTCACCGGAATTTTTGTAAAAAACCGAGACCGGTTTTTGTTTAATTTATTAACTTTTCGTTTATCAGCAATTCAAAGCAATATAAATAAACCGTTTGAATAACGAAAATATCATGGAAGAGAGATACGCTGAGATAGAAGGCGAAAATGAGAAAAAAATTGAAATCATAAAAATGGGAAAATTCTCATTTGAGTTGGAAGAAAAAAGAGAACAAAATTTAATCCTTCAGGCAGGCCATATGCTGACCGGTTTTTCGATCATATCCGTTATGTTATTGGCCATTATTCCGATTTTATTGGACTATACAAAAATTCCAAATAAAATCGTATTCCTCCTGCTTGGTACCTCTCTCTTATTTTTAGTCTTCAGTTTGTTGTTTACCGTCGGTGCCCAATGGCGGTATAAACATTTAGGTCTTGAAAGCATCAAATCAATATATGACTTGATGAGTCAAGTTCCTTTAAATGATGTCAATGATTGGTGGCTTGAAAATTTGAATGAAATTTATAATGCGAAAAATGATGTCAATGAAAAAAGAGTCAAATTGATGAAGTTTTCCAC
This sequence comes from Methanimicrococcus sp., assembly GCA_009783635.1. GTDB lineage: Archaea > Halobacteriota > Methanosarcinia > Methanosarcinales > Methanosarcinaceae > Methanimicrococcus. Next base: position 1,261 of record WRDC01000128.1, read on the forward strand.
TCTTTCTTTTGGTATTTCGATTCTCACTATACTTATTTATTTGATTGTTTCATTAATAATGAGTTGTATTGTGATTTATACTTCAGCGCTTTAACTTGAGGAAGAAATAATGAATTCAAAAGACCAAAGAAAATCAGCAAATAAAGCCATGGATGACGCTTCCGCCGTTCCAAAGAAGGAATTCCCCTCCGGCTTATCTTCGACAGTTGTTAAAGAGAGTCTTTTCAGCAAAAAAAGAGGGGCATGATAAATAGAGGATTAATATTTCTAAATTTCAGATTTTTTGATATTATTCTCTATAATTCTTGCAATCTTAAATTTCATATTATTTTAAAGATAAAATACGTTTTTCATCCATCCGTACCTGTTTACCTTGTTTTTGAACATTTCCCATTAATCTTTCAATCCCGATACGGCTTTTATATCGGTTTATGGAAAAGTAACTTTTTTGTGTGTAAAGAAAAATAAGTCCGGCTTTTACGCAAATTCTGTTCGCCTGTTCTGCAACAAAAACGGGAAAGAGATAAAAAGAGAAGGATGAAAAGACACAAACTTAATAACGAATCAATGATTTTTAAACCCCTATCAATCGATAAGATAATAAACAAAATTAATGTTCATTTTTTATTTCACATTTATTAAACAAAAAAATTTAAAACTGGAGAATCGACATGGATTACCATCTTAAATGTATTGAATGCGGCGCGGAATACGGCAAAACTGAAATTATTTACACCTGCCGCAAATGCGATGGGCTGCTTGACGTGATTTATGATTATAATGAAATCAAAAAGAATATGGACATGGAGAAATTAAAGACAGCTCCGCCGTCCGTTTGGAAATACAGGGATTTGCTCCCGATTGCAATCGATCCCGTCAGCATCCGCGAAGGCGGCACCCCGCTTTACAAATGCGACCGCCTCGCCGAAAAAATCGGTATCAAAGAATTATACGTCAAACACGAAGGGATGAACCCGACCGGCTCTTTCAAGGACCGCGGTATGACCGTCGGCGTTTCCAAAGCGATCGAACTCGGCATGAAAACGGTTGCCTGCGCATCCACCGGAAACACGTCTGCGGCTCTTGCGATTTACGGCGCGAAAGCCGGCATTCCGTCCGTCGTTTTGCTTCCGGCCGGAAAAGTCGCTCTCGGCAAAATCGGCCAAGCCCTGATGCACGGCGCCAAAGTCATCATGATTAAAGGAAATTTCGATGACGCGCTGCTTCTTGTTCGCGAATTGTGCGAGCAGGAACCGATTTATCTGCTCAACTCGGTCAACCCCTACCGTTTGGAAGGGCAGAAAACCATTGCCTTTGAAATCATTGACCAGCTCGGCTTTACTGTGCCCGACCGCATTGTTTTGCCGGTCGGAAACGCCGGAAACATCACCGCGATCAACAAAGGCTTTAAAGAATTCATGACGCTCGGAATCACCGGTAAGCGGCCGAAGATGACAGGTATTCAAACAGAAGGCGCCTGTCCGATCGTCAAAGCTTACAAAGCCGGCGCCGACAACATCACGCCCGAAAAGAACCCCGAAACCATCGCGACTGCTATTCGTATCGGTGACCCGGTGAACGCCAGAAAAGCCCTCATCGCGATCAAAGAATCCGGAGGCATGGCGGAATCCGTCACGGACGACGAACTGATTCAGGCGCAAAAAGATTTGGCGCAACTCGAAGGAATCGGCGTCGAACCGGCAAGCGCAACATCTGTCGCAGGTCTCAGAAAACTGGTTGAGGCGGGACTCATTTCCAAAAACGAAACCGTTGTTTGCGTTACGACCGGCCATCTCCTCAAAGACCCCGAGGAAGTTATCAGCGTCTGCGCCGAACCGGTCACCGTTGAAGCGAATCTGGACGCTTTGAGAAAAGCCGTTTTGGGATAACGACGAAACGAAAGAAACAAAGCGAAACGAAAACAAACCGCAAACAAATCGAAAGCAAACCGCAAACAAATCGAAAACAAACCGCAAACGAAGCACAATCATCACATCATTTGGAAATTTGGGAATCACATCGGTGAAAATATGCAAGAGGACTACGATATACACAAAACCGAAGCAAAATGGCAGGAAAAATGGAGACAGGAAAAGCTTTTTGAAGCC
>WRDC01000129.1 GCA_009783635.1 Methanimicrococcus sp.
AACGAAGGAGCCGGAGGAAACGAAGGAGCCGGAGGAAACGAAGGAGCCGGAGGAAACGAAGGAGCCGGAGGAAACGAAGGAGCCGGAGGAAACGAAGGAGCCGAAGAAATCGAAAAATAATGGTATAAATATTTTTGTTTACCTCCTTCTTTTCGTTCGTCCACTTATGTTATTTCCATTCCCTTTCTTGAATAATGTCTTTTGTTGCGAATTTGTCTTTGCTTTTCAAAAATGTTTATATATTAAACTCTCGTTTAACCTTTAACTAACAATTAATTGTTTCTATATTGTTCTAAACATCTTCTTCACAATATAAACAAAAATTGTTTGGCTTTTTATCTGTTAATTTATTCAACCAAGAGGGATTCAATGAAATCTAAATTATTAATGCTCCTCGTTGTTTTGCTTATGCTTGTTTCCGCAGTTGCCCTTTCCGGCTGTCTCGGCGGCGACACACCAGCAAACAACACAACTCCGGAACAACCGCCGGCAGTAAACAACACAACTCCGGAACAACCGCCGGCAGAAAACAACACGCCCAGCACACCGCCGTCCTCCGGCTCGGTGAATGTTGTCTTAGGTGAAGGCGGTCCGACACCGACATACTTCGTCCAAGCCAAAGACCAGAAGTACGCGACATCCACTCTCAATATTTCCAAGGGCGAGACTGTCAGATTCATGAACACTGAAACCAGAAACTTCAGACACCTTTACCACTCCGAAAATGGCGCCTTTGAAGACTTCAACCTCAATCCGAGATACTCCGCAACATTGACCTTCAACGATGCGGGCACCTATAAGATTGAATTGCTGAACTACTACACAGCCGAGCCTTTCGGGACCACTGCTCCTGTTTTGACAGTGAATGTTTCTTAATTTCAATCAATCAATTAAAAATTGGGTTTCCGATTTTTAATTGATTTTTCCCCTTTTACTTACTTTTAACCTGTTTTTTTAATCTGTTTTTTATCTGTTTTTTAATCTGTTTTTTAATCTGTTGTTTTAACCTGTTCTGTTTTGTTTATTTTCACCCGTTTCCGCTTTATTTTCATCTCTTGTGCGCTTTATGCAAGCTTTTTTATACGTTCTTTCCTCTTTATTGTATATCTTACACTGACTATTTTATGAGCGGAGACATCCGTATGAAATTTAATGATGATGAAAAATTCTTATTCCAAGAGAAAACGAGTTCTGCGCTTGTTTTTATTTACAGGAAGGAAGTGACTTATATTTCGGAAGTGGCGTCAAATATTGATTCCACCTTTTCGCATACAAATAAAATTATTAAAAAGCTTTCAGAAATAGGTTTGCTCAGTTCCGTTTTTGAAGGACGCAGCCGCTTTTTGCAACTGACGCCGCGCGGATATTATTTCGCAAAAAACTTATCAGAAGCCGTTGAAATTTTCAATTCTGATGAAGAATTTGAATTTCCCGACGGGTATATTCCGACACGGCAGGAGGAAATTCTTCCGGAAACTTCAGAGAATCAAGATTCGGTTTTTATGCCGGCGCCTTCTGTCCCATCCGCTTCATCCGCCCCTTCTTCCACTTCCGCGTCCCCCGATATGAATTCACCCGTGACGTTGGCCGGACAGATTCAGCTGTTCAGCATCCGCATCAAAGAAATCTATGAAAATTTGACGGAATCCGGCGCGCATGATGAAATCCTTCTCAGGAATCTCGGTCCTTATGACCGTGAACTCAAAATAATCGCCCGTGAAATTGAAAAATTGGATCCGGCCAATGAAACGACCGCTGACGTCATGTCCGCTTACCGCGCGGCAAAAATGCAGTATTCCTTCTATCTCGGTAAAGGATAAGGAAGGCAAACGATTGGCCAGAAACATGAGAACTGTTTGAACAGATACGATAAACTGATAGTTATGAAAATTGAATTATTGCAGCCGATTTACGGCTCCGAAGAGAATGCCGTCAAATCTTTTAAAGCGTATGCCGACGCCGAATTCAAAAGTCTGGATGCTTTGTATGACATCAGCGTTCAAAAAGGCCGCTTTTTTGTTTCCTTAGACGGGGAAGACAGTGAGCTCTGTGTGAATTTGCTTTACAGCCAGTTCGGCCGCCCGATGAATAAAAATGACGCCGTCTCCGGCGTTTCTTACAAAGGTTATATTCAAAAAATCGAACCCGATTTGATAACTGTTAACATCGGTTTTGAATTGCCCGTTTCCGCTTCCTCTCTTGAAAAACTCGGCGCCGGCAGCGCGGGACAAATCGCGTCTCGTTTCGGTATGATTCCGTATCTGCCGATAATTGTCGAACTGACACCTGATTCCAAAGCGTTTGCTTTTACAAAAGAGCAGATTGATTTGTGGTGGTCATGGAATAAATCCTCGACCGACCGTATTTTCGTCAACGGGGCAACGCGCTCTTTGGTCAAAGCCGTCCTTCAAAAGAAAGGACACGGCCGCGATGTGTACGGCGTTGAAAAGCTGGGCCTGACGGAGTGCGTCGTTGTTTGCAAAGAGAAGACCGACGGCCCCGGAATCGTCGCCTCCGTCGGAAAATTGCTGCCGTCACAGATGGGCGTTTTGATTGGCTCAAAGAAATGAAAAATGAATGACAATTGAATGTAAAATATGATTGAATGACAAATGAGGTTTTTTTATGAAAACAAAAAAAATATTGATGATCGTCGCGCCGGAAAGATTCAGAGACGAAGAATTTTTCCGACCGCGTGAAGTATTTGAGAAGAACGGCTATAATGTTGTCATCGGCTCAACGCGCCTTGGAAAAGCAACAGGTGTTAAGGGTGGCGATGTTAAGGTCGATGTTTTGATAGACGGACTGTCTGCCGATGATTTTGACGCGGTCGTCATTTCCGGCGGCGCCGGGTCCAAAACTTTTTTATGGGACAACCAAGCGCTTCACAGGCTGTTAAACGATGCGTTTTCCAAAGGAAAAGTCGTCTCAGCCATTTGCATTTCGCCGGTCATTTTGGCAAAAGCCGGTCTTTTGAAAGGAAAGAACGCAACCATTTTTGACGCGCCCGATGCCATTGAAGAAATGCAAAAAGCCGGAACAAATTTAAAAGCCAAACATGTCGTCAGAGACGGCGGCATTATTACAGGCGACGGGCCCGAGTGCTCTTATGATTTCGGCGAAGAAATCATCCGAGCTTTAAAAGAGTGAATGACAGGTTTAAAAAGCGAAGAGTTTAAAAAGAAAACAAAACAAAAATTGCGGCACCCGAATGCGCTTCAGCCTCAATTTTTGTCTCAATTTTTGTCATAACTTTTGTCGTAATTTTTGTCATAATTTTATTAAATATCAGTAGAGAGCTTTTTCAATCGGCGGGTCTTTTCTTCCGAATATCTTGACAATAATGACGCTGATTTCATAAA
>WRDC01000130.1 GCA_009783635.1 Methanimicrococcus sp.
AAGCCAGCCGGTCAGCGAGCCAGCCGGTCAGCGAGCCAGCCGGTCAGCGAGCCAGCCAGTCAGCGAGCCAACCGGTCAGCGAGCCAGCCGGTCAGCGAGCCAGCCGGTCAGCGAGCCGGCCGGTCAGCGAGCCGGCTGGTCAGTTCAGTCAGCGAGCCGGCTGGTCAGTCAGTTAATCAGTCAATCCGAGGCGTCCGAGCCGTATACTCAAATTCCTCAGATTTTTCAGATTCCGAAAAACAGCCGGATGGAATTGCGGATGGCGGGGGCCAGTCCGAGGATGATGATTACGAATTTGATGGCGTTTTTGATTTGGCCCATTTGCTCTTTGTCTGTTTCGTCATCGTTTTCTATGGCTTTCTCAAGACCTTTGTCCAAGAGAAGGACGACTAAAAGGAAGATGAAAAGTTTTAATGGGTACATGACAAAGGCTGTTCCGGTCAGTTCGATTAAATAAGCGGGGAGGACGTGTTTTTCGAAGTAGCCGAAGAATTCGATGCCGATGACGGTGGACGTGGCGTCCATCATGTGCGCGGCGAGGATGGTCAGATTCATTTGATTTAAAAAAATGGATTTGCCGGCTCTTTGGGGGGGAATCAGGCGGGCAAGAAGCAAAATTCCGAGACCGGTTCCGGCAACGGCAAAAGGTACCCACCAGCTGGCAACGGTGCAGACGGTGAATAAAATGATGCAAACGATTAAGATGAAAAGACAGCCGAAGACGGTGTAAGGCTGACGGAATGTTTTGACGAATTTGTATTTTTCAAGCAGCAGCGCGGCGGCTAAGGAAACGGCGACCAGTAAAAAGACGAAGAAATAAATGTTCGGCGTGATTAAAAGGTAGAGAAACGGCCGGGAAACAGCGCCTGAGTCGGCAACGACGCGCAGAGTTGCGCCGGCGATGACGTAGGGCAGTGTTGCGCCCATGAATTTGGTGTCAATTTTAATGTTCTTTTTTTGAAAGAAATAAATCAAAAGATAAACGGAAAGTCCTAAAACGATTGCCCAGGTCACTGTGTTAAAAATGTTGTAACCGGAGTCATTGATGACCGGCTCAATGTAATACTCACGAACAAAAGCAATAACAGAATCTATAAAAGACATAATACTCCCGAACGACTCCCAAACGGATTGGAAAGAATTTGAAATGGACTGAAATGAATTGAAATAAACTGAAATGAATTGAAATGAAATGAAATGAATTGAAATGAACTGAAATGAAACGAACTGAAATAAACTGAACTGAAATATTGAAATATTTTATGAAACGCAGAAGTGAATTGTCATAGGTTCTATTTAAAATCAGAATATAAAGAATGAGAGAAATGAACCGGAATATAAGAAATGAGATAAACAAACCGGAACACAAGGGATGAGCGAAATGTTGTAAAGGCCGCAACCTATAGGTTTTATATGAAAACATTCTATTTCATTAAATAACGAAAAGGGAAGATAATTATGAAATACGGTAATGACCAAAGCAGCTTGGCCGAATGGCGGGAAGATGAAACCCGTTCTATGAAGTGGATGCAATTTCCGCGGGAAGTTCTGATCGGTAAAAATGTTTTGAACGAAATCCCCGAGGTTTTGAAAAAGTTGAAACTGAACGGTAAGACGTTTATTGTTACCGGTAAAAATACGGCGGGCATTGCCGGAGAACAGATTGCCGAATATATTGAAAACGCGGGTGGTCTGACTGAGATTTATATTTCTGAAAAAGCCTCTCCCGAAGAGGTTGAGAAAATTACGGAAGCGGGAAAAGCGTTTGAAGCGAACTGTTTCCTCGGTGTCGGCAGCGGCCGGTCCATTGACTTGGCAAAGCTGTCCTCCAAAAACTGCGAGGCGCCGTTTATCAGTGTCCCGACAGCCGCCTCCCATGACGGTATTGTTTCCTCGCGCGCCTCTATTCACTCTGACAGGAAATCCGAATCCATCGACGCGCAGGCGCCGATTGCGGTGGTCGCCGACACGGAAATAATTTCCAAGGCGCCGTTTCGCCTGCTGGCGGCCGGGTGCGGCGACGTGATTTCCAATTATTCATCCGTTTTGGACTGGGAACTCGCTTCCCGTCTCAAAAACGAATTTTTCAGCCGCTCAGCCTCTTGGATGGCTTATATGAGCGCGGATATGATTTTGAATTCGGCAGACCTCGTCCGCCCGGGACTGGAAAGCTCGGCGCGGATTGTTGTAAAAGCGCTCGTTCTCAGCGGCGCGGCAATGAGCGTTGCCGGATCCTCTCGGCCCGCGTCGGGCGCGGAACATATGTTCAGCCACACGCTGGACCGGATTGCGAAAAAACCGGCGCTTCATGGCGAACAGTGTGCCGTCGGATCAATTATGATGATGTACCTGCACGGCGAAGACTGGGGAAAAATCCGAAACGCGTTGATTCAAATCGGTGCGCCGACATCAGCCCGTGAGATGGGAATTTCGGATGAAGAAATCATTGAAGCATTGCTGAAAGCGCACACGATCCGTCCTGAACGGTACACGATTCTCGGCGGCGGACTGACTCCGGAAGCTGCCGAAAAGACGGCCGTTATAACGAAAGTCATTTAAGAAAAAAAAACTTTAACAATAGTATTAAACGATAGTAGTTAGAAATATCCGATTCCGGAACCGAATCGATTTGACAATCATTTAAAGGATTTAATTATGACAACCGCTTCCAAAATTACAGTTATCGGAAACCGCTTAGCAAAGCCCGGCGAAACATTCTACTTTTTAGAAGAACAGGCCGAATGTAAAAAATGCAAAATTCGCGGAACCTGCCTGAATTTGGATTCCGGCAGAAAATATGAAGTTGTTTCCGTTCGAAATTCAACGCTTTTAGACTGCGAGCTTCATGACGGCGGCGTTTTGGCGGTAAACGTTAAAAAAGCGCCGATTGAGGCATTCGTTGATTCAAAAAAGGCAGTGGTCGGCGCGAAGATTTCATTCGACCCCGTTAAAGTCAAATCGGTAGATGATGACGACGCGCCGAATGTTGAATTGTTCGCTCCGAAAGGGTTATTAAAAGGAGACAAATGCGTTGTTAAAGAGGTTTTTGAAGGCGTTGAAAAAGACGGAAAAACCTATAAGCGAGTAATCTTAGTTTTAGAATAATCAGATTTAATAAGAAAATGGTAAAAGGTGAAAAGTAAAAGGTGGAAAAATGGCTGAAAAATGCATGCCTTATTATGAATTTTATTCAAAAGCCCGTTGGGACAACTGGATTTCACAAATAAAGGATTCCGGCTTTTCCCTTAAAGATGAAGCAAAAGCTGAA
>WRDC01000131.1 GCA_009783635.1 Methanimicrococcus sp.
AGGGAAGACTTGAAAGACAGAGCGAAAGACATGATTCAGGCCATCCGCAATCAAAATGTTGTGGAAATTAAAGAACTCATGCAAAAGAGTATGGAAGAGCCTCTCGTTCGTTCCCGCGGAAAAGATGCGCAGAAATATATTCAAAAAGTTGCCGGCGACATCCGCGGCTCGTCCATTGATGTTGTATTGAAATATTTGGAAGCGAATTTGGATGAAAAAGCGGTTTTGGAAGAAGCCAAGCCTTTCTTTGAAAGAGAACTCGGCTGCCCCGTTGAAATATTCAGCGCCGAAGAAATCGATGCCGGAAACGCGTATGACCCCGAGAAAAAATCCAGATTTGCCGAACCCGGAAGACCCGCGATTTACATAGAATAAGAAAAAGAAGCGGCATTCGGCCGCTTCAACGATTTTTTTAACAGGTTTAATTATAACAGATTAATTGAGCCGATTAATTGAACAGATTAATTTAGCAAATTAATTGAACAGATTAATTTAGCAGATTAATTTAACAGATTAAATCAAATATGGAAAGTCAAAAATCCAAAAGACTTTTATTTCCGGATTTAGACACCAATTCCGAAATATCGGCCGCGTCTTTCAAAAGGGAATTCAAAAGGTTAACGGCGCGCATGAGGAAATCCGTATCCAGTTTATCAGTATAGATCTCATATGCGAGAGACCCTTTTGTCAGTGACGGGATTTCATCATAATATTTTTTGTAATCGGATTTGGATTTGAAAACCAATTGCTCCGACGCGTCCGCCGACCCGAAATAGCGCGCGATTTGAGACGGGTCAATACCGGCGGCGCCGAGTTCTGATTCAAAACAGGGGCGGTCAAAAAGCGTTGAAAAGATGTAGACGGCGGTTTCCAAACGAACGGCGGCGGAGGTCATTTTGGAAATTTTTTCACCGACCAAAGAATAAATGTCAAAACCGGCGGAACTGAAAGATGTTTTTTTAGAGGGACCGGCGCCGGCTTTGGAAAATGAACCGGCGTTGCCGCTGTTCTTCAGCGTGTAAATTTTAGAAGGCGACAAGTCAAATTCATTCAGATGATCCAAATCATGAAGGGCGCGCAGATATCCGGTGACGATCAGACGGTGTTCGTTCAAATGGCGGGCTTTCAGTTCACGCGTGATGCCGCTGATGGACAATTGGCGGCCGTCTTTTAAAAGATCATAAATTTCTGCTGACAAATCGTTATGTTCTTGCATAAAAACACCGAAAACAACATGATAAAGCGAATAATAAATAGAGTTTAATTGAGTGAGAGGGGAACAAAGCCGTCAAACAATTCGCGAAACGGCCGGTTTATCAAATTTTGATGCACAAATTTTTTTGAGTTTGAAACCGTATTTTTGAAAAAATTTAAAATACTTTGCAAACCTATATGAATTCCTGTCTTTTTTTAAATCGATTGATTTAAACAAACTATACAACATACGGATATAACCTTTATCATGTTTGGATACAGACCTTCCGCGTTTGTTCTCATGGAAAAACACATCAAATCTCCGTTTTGTGAATAGCGGACATTTTAACGGTCAAAACAACGGACAAAAAAATTGAACACAAAAACGGAGAAAAGATAAAAACATACTGCCGTCTGCGGGCGGCGCCAGAGGATTTGACATGGGAGAAAGAACACGTATTATTAACGATCCTTCGTACCTGGTTCCCCTTTTGAGAACTTTCGGCTCGAGGACACACAAAAAAGTTTTCGATTTGCTTTTAACGAATTGGATGACACAGGAAGAACTGGAAGAGAAGATCGAAACGGAAGCGTTAAGCAGTTTGATCAATCTTAAAAAAGCCGGTCTTTTAGAGAGCAAGTGGCGTGTACCCGACCCGGGGCAGAGTCCTGTCAAAGAATATCATACGTCCTATTCAAACGTTCAAGTCAATTTCCAAAGCTCATTTGAAGACTTAAGCGATATCATCATGCTGGCGTTTAAGCCGTATGAAGAAGTCAAAGAAACAATTGAAAGTTTAGAAAAAATGGTTGGCGAAGGGAATACTTCGATGAGTAAACTGACGCGCGAATTAAACATGAATACGAGTCATATTTGCGCCATTGCCCGCCGTTCCGACCGGCTGTCCGTCATGGGGCAGCGTCTTAAATTAGTTGATAAAGACGAGGAGATTTAAACGTGAATGCGAAATTCCTTCAAAGCAAGAGTGAGATGACGAAATTTCAGGTCTTGACGGAGATTGCCGCCCACCAGCCGAATGTCCGCCAAAAAGAGATCGCAATGAAAATCGGCATCACGCCGCAAGCGGTATCCGAATACATCAAAGAATTGACGGCTGACGGTTTAATCCATTCGGACGGGCGCGTCCGCTATAAAATCACCAAGGACGGTGTGGAATGGGTTTTGGAGAACGCGTCAGAACTGAAACGCTATTCACAGCACGTGATGGAAGAAATTATCAGTCATGTTTCCACTTGGACGGCAATCTGTGACGAAGAAATCCGAAAAGACGAAAAAGTGTTTATCGAAATGCGGAAAGGATTGCTGTACGCAAATAAAAGCAAGGATACCGGTATTTACGGGACCGCGATTATGCACGGTGAAAGAGGTTTTGATGTCGGCGTGACCGATTTAAAAGGTTATATGCATGTTGACACCGCGTCCATTACCATCTGCAAGATTCCGAGAATCAAACGCGGCGGATCATCTTATACAAATTTGGAACGCTTAAAGCCCATCGTCGACTCAAAGCCGTACATCGGCGCCGTCGGAACGGAAGCTCTGATGGTTTTAAAGAAAATCGGCATCACGCCGGATGTCATGTTCGGCGCTTCCGAATCCGTTATTCAGGCGGCCTATCACGGTTTGGCTTCCGTTGTCGTTGTCGTCGAGGATGAAGTTTCCTACCTCCTGACACGTTTGGAAAACGAAAGCGTCCCGTACGAAATTATGGACTTGAGCAAAGGCAGCACGAAATAAAAATCAACTGTTTTTCATTTTTTTATTTTTTATTTTTTCCGGTCAAATGAAATTATTGATTTTTCGAAAGCAAGCGGTTGGATATAACCCGACGGTGATTTGATTTGTTGCCGGCTTTCAGCCTTTATGCTTCCCGTTATCAACTTTATGCTTCCCGTTATCAACTTTATGCTTCCCGTTATCAACTTTATGCTTCCCGTTATCAACTTTATGATTCCCGCCATCAA
>WRDC01000132.1 GCA_009783635.1 Methanimicrococcus sp.
CAACACTGTCGTTTGTGAATTTGTAGTACCCTCTGTAACCGTAAAGAACGTCTGTAATGCCGATTCCTTCGCCGTGTGATTTAACGCTCTGCGTGGATAAAAACTCATATCCCGGAACACCGCGGACCGTGACAAGGCTGGCATTGTAACTCAAATCACTATCGTCAATTGTGCTTGAATTATTCGATGATTCGTTAGATGATTGGTCATCCGCCGATTTGTCGTCGCCGCCGCCCAAACAGCCGGAGACGCCGACCGCTAATAAAGCAACAAGCAACAAAATAAAAATTTTAAATTTCGTATCCATAATAAAAACCCCCCAAAGTGACCCGATACCTTTACCGGTCACAAGAAATAAGGTTTGATATTATATTAACCAAATGCTGAAAAGATTTGTAAAAGATGTAAAAGATTTGTATAAGAACCGATTTGTTCTTCTGCTTTTTTAAAACTTTTGAAAATCATTTGGCCATGTATGCTTCTTAAGGATGTTTTGAAATTTCATTCCAAAGGTCATCATCCATGATACAGTCATCCGGAAGATCGCCGTATTTGGGCGGCCTCTTTTTAAAATCCTCTCTTGACATGAACATCGGCCCAGGTGAAGCTTTATCGTTGCCCAATTCCACCAGCATCGCGTCTATTTCCTCCGGAGTCATCCGATCAAGGTATTCTTTAACCGCCTTTACAAAATTATCCATATTTATCACCAAAATGCCCTTTTCTCAAAGCCATAAATCGAATATAAGTATCCATATGATTTTCATTTATAATATGTTCGGAAACCGTTTCAATTTTTTCCATATTTTTAATACAATAGATTCGATACGGTATTAATGCTTGGGGCGCTTTATTTCTGAATCCTTCTTTATTCGTCAACTTATATAAATTCGTGGTCAGTACCACCATGTCATATTTTTTTTGAAGGCCCATTTTTTTAAAAAGAAAGTCATAAATGGTCGTATCAAATATTTCTTCAGTATTACAATTTGTGTAAAAATACTCATAAATTTCATTGAACATTTCTTTTATTTTAAAGTTGTCTAAATCCAAATAACGAATATTACTTATTTTTGTGATTATAACGCCATACCGATTTTTAAATATTCTGATTATTTTGTTTAATTCTTCGCCGGTCAAATCAATTCCATTTAATCTTTTTTGTATGGGGGCTCTCAAACATGCGTCTTTACTAAACATCCACGAAATTGCGAAATATTCACTATCAAAAAAATACACGCCTGCTCCTAAATAATTATCTTCGCTTGAAGAGGGTTCAAACCCACCGGACGTAATGTTGTTTATGTTTTCACGAAATGTTCCGTGAAACAAGGATATGTTTTGAATAGTGTGAACAGGCCAGCCCTCGAATAAATCTAAAAACCCTATACCTAACGATCTCATAGCTTTTTTTAAAAACCAGCCTTCTAAAATATCTTACGAAATTTTAAAAAACAAAAGATTAAATCCCGGATTTTCAAAACCAAATCAAAAAGAACAGCAATCGCAAGGTTTTGCCGGTCTTAAAATACCGACCGCTCCGTTTTTGCACGCCTTGACGCACTCAAAACAATTCGGGCGGCAAAGCTCCTCACTCAAAAGAACGGGAGAACCATCCCCGCAATTTAAAAGATGATCGGGACAGGAAGAGACGCACATTCCGCATTGAAGACATTTCGACGCCGAAAATACGGGAAACCAATGCTGAGCCATAACATCTGATAAAAAGGAGAATCAGAATAAAAAGAAAACGGAAGAGAAGTCCGAAAAAGACAAATCCTTTTCAAAATTCAAAAACAAAGATTTAGGAAATAATCCCTTTCGGAATTATTCCCTTTCAAAATCCAAAATGTCAAAATTAAAGATCGGACGCTTCTGCAATTGACAAAATCAAATTGTAGGAAGCCGGACCGTTCAAGACGATGAGGATGGAGCCGTTGCTCCACGCAAGCTCATATCTTTCATCCCCGCTGAAGCCGCCCGTCACGACTCTTGTAAGAAGCGTCGCGTCGTGGCCGTTGACTTGTACGGTTGTGACATTGCTGCTGTTCGGATATTTAGCGATATGTGCGTCAACCATACTTTGGACGTATCCCGCCGCGGAAGCGGCGTCTGAACACTCAAAGGCATAGAGGTAAACGCTGCCGGAAACGGAATTGTTGTGCATATACGTCGCGGAATATCCTGCCAGCGCGTCTGTCAGGCCGTCGATGTTTTCATTGTTTGCCGTCACGTTCTTGACGACCAAAAGTTCAAAGCCTGCCGGAATCGGGTCGACTTGAACAATGCTGTTGTCGAATGTCGGCGGAATTGCCGGAGTTGTATTGGTCGTATTATTGGTCGTGTTGTTGGTTGTGTTGCTGCCGCTGTCAAGACATCCTGAGACGCCGACCGCAACCGCAAGGAAAGCAACCAATAAAACGATTAAGATGCTTTTCTTCATTGTATCACACTTTTTTTATTTCAATTTCCCGAGTACGAATGAAGCGCTGAAAAGAGCTTCATCCCATTTTGCGGATTATCCGCATCACAGCCGGCGAAATCCGCCGAAGCGGAAGAAACCGGTACATTTGTATGAATTGATTTGTTGGGATATTCCTGACTTGTGAAATTTTCATCGGCGGACCTGTTTTCCAATGCCATCGCTGACGCGATAAGCAAAAAAACCAAAATTGCGCCGATCAACAGTCCTTTTTTACTCAATCAAATCACCCCTTTGTCTTGAATCAAACAAGCACGAACTTCAGACAGAACCGCTCCGTTTTTTGTTTAACGATCCTGTTCTGAAAAGTAAATAAACCGATACATCGTGCTCGATTACATCCAAAACGAAAGAGACTGTTATTAAGCTTTTCGGTCTCAAACGTCAAAAAACGCAATCTGTTACACGATTGAACGATGAAAAGGTCGATAATTGACGATGAACAAAAAAAACGAAAAACCGATAAGCATAAGCTCTTTAGAAATAACACAAAAAAAAAGAAGAAAGAAAAGGATTTACGAGAAATCCTTTACTTTTTGTTTAAGTCGTTCAATCTACCTTATTTCTTCTTCATGACCAAGAAGTAGTAGGCAGCGCCTGCAATGACGAGGATCAGCACAATTGCGCCGATGATGTACCACATGTACTTAGACCAGA
>WRDC01000133.1 GCA_009783635.1 Methanimicrococcus sp.
ACGAGAAGCGCATGAGCTGGATTTGCCGGTCATCATTGTTTTTGAAGGCTGGTATGATATTTTTATCGGCGAGCTCATTAACCGTCAGCTTCTGCCGCTTGATTCGCGCGGTTTTGATTATTATTACACGGATATGCCGACATCCGAAGAAAGCAAAAAACCGTTTATCATCCGGTTCGGCCAAAAAATTCCGCCGAAAGGAAAAATTGCCGTTTTTGACCGCAGCTGGTATACGCGCGGCTTGACCGAACATCTGTTAAATGAATCCGAAATCTTCGGATGCTCTTGCCCGGCCATAAAATCAAATATGGAAACCATATTGGCAGAGCCCGCCCAAAAGGATGTCATCTATACGGACAAATTCAGAATTTTAATCGACACCATCAACGACTTTGAAAAATCACTGACGGATAACGGCACATTTATCATAAAAATCTACTTCGGCGCAAGAAAAGAAAAGCGTATGAAAAGCCGGAAAATGTGGAACAATATCCTTCCGTATGATATTGATAAGCGGTCTACCGAAAAAATTTACAAGAACGATATCAACGTTCTGAAAAGAATGCTGGATCTGACAAACACAGAAAATGCGCCGTGGGACCTTTATTTTGTAAACGATGACATTAATGTCGCCACACTCCAGACGATGAAAATAATCATAGACCGTCTGAAGCTTGTGATTTTTACCGCTCAATCCGACAAAATCGAGGAACCGGCAACGGAAAGTCCGGAAACCGATGCCTGCAAAATAACGGCAGTAACGCCGGCGGTTACCCCTGTTAAAGATCATTTGGGTGCGGCCGATTTAACAAAATCTTATTCAAAAAAGGAATACAAAGAAAAACTTAAAAAACATGAAAAAAAGCTGGCGTTGGCCCACCATTCGTTGCACTTGAACAAGAAACCGATGGTTTTGGTTTTTGAAGGGTGGGACGCGGCCGGCAAAGGCGGCGGCATCAAACGTATTGTTCAGTCCATAAATCCGCGTTACTATCGCGTGATTCCGGTCGGGCCGCCAACGGACGTTGATAAAAAATACCATTATCTCTGGCGTTTTTTAAACGGAATCCCCGCCTGCGGCACAACTTCAATTTACGACAGAAGCTGGTACGGCCGCGTGATGGTTGAACGAGTCGAACATTTCAATACGGAAGAAGAATGGAAGCGGGCTTATCAGGAAATCAACGATTTTGAAAAATCGCTGACGGACTCCGGCATGATTGTGATTAAATTCTGGCTTCACATCAGCAAAGAAAAACAGTATGAACGTTTTGCCGCGCGCTCCATCAATCCGTTAAAACAATGGAAGCTGACCGATGAAGACTGGCGCAACCGCGGCAAATGGGATCAATATTATGAAGCGGTCAATGAAATGATTGACAAAACGAGTGTCGAAAAAGCGCCGTGGGTCATTATAGAAGCGAACGACAAATATTACGCCCGCATCAAGATTTTAAAAACAATTGCCAAAAGAATCGAAGACGAACTCGGGGATAAACGAAAAAAAACGGATGAAAGGGATTAAAAAAGATTAAAAATTTAAAAAAACGATAAAAGATTAAAAAAATAAAAAACGAATAGAGTAAACATGACCGTTCTCTTTCCAAAAAAAGATGTTCGGGGGAATTATTTCCTGTATAATGAAAATAACTCCGTTCCCCCATTATCGAATTTTTAATCAGTCGGTCACATTTTCGAATTCTTAATTACTCGGTCACTTTTTTGAATTCTTAATTATTCGGTCACGTTTTCGATCTTATCCAATTTTCCGGTATGAGGGTCGATCAAAAATCCGTAAACATTTACATCTTTGGGAATAAGGGGATGATTTTTGATCAGGGAAACCGTTTCTTCAACGGAGGTGACCGGATTTTCAAAGCCGCTCAGCCATTTGTTAATATCAATGTCCGACCGGACCCCGTCTATTTTATCTTTGGTAATCCCTCTGTCTTCCATTTTTTGAAGCAGTTTGGATGCGTCCAATCCTTTCATACCGCAGCCGTAATGACCGATGACCATGATTTCATTCACGCCGAGTTCATATATCGCGACCAGCATACTTCTCATGACACTGCCGTACGGATGTGTGATCATCGCGCCGGCATTTTTAATAATTTTGATGTCGCCGTTTTTAAAATTCAGCGCGGCCGGCAATAATTCGGTCAGCCTTGTATCCATACATGACAAAACAGCGACTTTTTTATTTGGAAATCGTGTTGTATCAAATGCTTCATATTTTTTGTCGGCGACAAAGTCTTGATTAAATTCGAGGATTTCATTAATAAGCGACATGTTTTTTCCTTATCGAAAATATTTATTTATTACACCCATTTATTTATTTAATTTTTTTGTTTAATGTTATATAATATAGACATGTTTATAAATGGATATACTGTATAGTATATAAAGAAATTAAAATCTGTCGGAGATTTTCTTTATTATCTTACTTAATCTGCATAATTCTACACAATTTGAACCAAAAGACTGCCGGTTTGTTTTCTCCGGCGACGAAAGAAAAGCTGAAATTTTTTTCCGTAAATTCAAAGATGTAAAAGGTATTAAAATGACCAAAACTCAATCTGTTTATAGGATACTGCCAATTGTTTTGGCGGTTGCGCTCATGTTGACACTGCTGCCGGGCATTGCGCTGGCGGCAAGCAGTACAGTGCCCATCACCGGTATGCCGTCCGTTCCTGCCATTCAAAGCGCGATCCAATCGGCAATTGCTGACGCCGGTCCGGGAGACACAGTCACGGTGACAGGAACTTTTTCCGGAGCGGGGACAACACTCACACTGGACATACCGGCCGACGTTACAGTGAAATGGGAACCGATACTCTATAGGGGTTCAGCAACCACCGGTCCTTTAATTTATCTTAACAACCTCACAGGCGACGGCTTTTTTGAAGTGACAAACAACAGTTGGTTAGAAAACACAGGCAGCGGCAACACCCTCATCTCCGAGGGCAGTAATGCCACGATTACCGTCAGCAACGGCGGAACCGTA
>WRDC01000134.1 GCA_009783635.1 Methanimicrococcus sp.
GACACCGGTTCCAAACGCGCCAAACGCGCCGTATGTACAGGAATGTGAATCAGCGCCGATGATTAACTTTCCGGGCAGGGCAAACCCCCGCTCGGGCAGAACCTGATGGCAAATGCCTTCGCCGCCTTCATAAAAATGAGATATTTTTTGTTCCTTAATCCATTGCCGGATATCTTTTTGAAGGCCGGCCGCGACATCCGTACTCGCCGGAATCAAATGGTCAAAAGGAATAATGATTTTACCGGCGTCCCAAACCTTTGAAACGCCCATTTCGCGGAAAGCTTTGACCGCTAAAACGCTTGTGCCGTCATGCGCCATGGCGTAATCGACATCCGCAATAACAAAATCATTGGCATGCGCGTCTGTTCCTGACGCGCGGCTGAATATTTTTTCGCTGATCGTTTTCAAAATGTAGCCACCGGATTATATTTTGAATGAAATGAATTGTAAAATCTGAGAATGAATTGTAAAACTTTTGTAAAACTTAACTGACCCCTTCAATAGTCCTTTCGATAATCGGATTATAAAAATCTATTGTTGACCGCAAATCCGTTGAAATGAACAAGAAAAAACTGAAAAGACAAAAAGAACAAAACGGCATTGAAAAAAACATTGAAAAACAACATTGGAAAACAACATTGGAAAACAACATTGAAAAACGGCAGTTACAAAGATTCTTCCAAACAGAAGGAAGCCGCGTCCGACAATCTGATCCGGCTTAAAATATAATCTCCGACTTCTTTTGTGGTATAACCGCCGCCCAAATCCGGTGTCACGATACCGTCTTCAACCGCCTTTTCGACGGCTTCGGAAATGAGGGCAGCCTCTCTTTTTTTGCCCATCCATTCAAACATCATTTGCAGGCTTAAAATGGCGGCAATCGGATTGGCGATGCCGCGGCCGGCAATATCGGGCGCGCTGCCGTGTACGGGTTCAAAAAAGGCGCGGTTGTCACCGATGTTCGCGCTTGGGGCCAAACCGATGCTGCCGAGAAGAGCGGCGCCGAGGTCGCTTAAAATGTCGCCGAAAAGGTTTGTCGTCACAACGACATCGTATTTAGAAGGCGACATCACCAAATCATAAGCGAATATATCGACCAGTTTGTCGGAAAAAACGACGCCTTCTTCCTCCGCCACCTTTCGGCAGGACTCCAAAAACAGTATATCTGATTTTAAAGCGTTGGATTTATGAACGGCCGTCAATTTATTTTTCCGGCCGCCCGCCAAGCCGCAAGCGTGTTTCGCAATGCGGCGGGAGGCAGACTTGGTAATAACCCGAAGCGTGGTTGACCGCACGTCGCCGATTTCTTCAATGCCCGAATACAAACCTTCCGTATTTTCCCGAACGATGACAATGTCAACATCCTCTTCTTTTCGATCTTTGATTTGAAGAAGTTTGTAAATTCCTTTGATGGGGCGGATCGGGCGGATGTTCGCGTAAAAATCCAGTTCTTTTCGGATTCGGAGAAGAACGCTTTTGTAAGACGGATGGCTGGACGTTGTAACCGCGCCGAAAAGAACGGCGTCACACGTTTTCAGCAAAGAAATATCGGAATCCGTCATCGTAACGCCGGTCCGCTCCCATCTGCCGAAACCGACTTCTACCGGAACTTTTTCAAAATTCCAGCCGTAAGTTTCATTAAAATAATCAAAAACCGCCACAGCTTCCGGAATGACTTCTTTTCCGATACCATCGCCTTCAACAATTGCCACCTTCATGTTACCGCTTCCGTTTATTGAGACATTTGTTTTTTCCGGTGCTCGACAAGACCGCCGTCATTCAAAATCTCTAACAAAAAGTCCGGCAGATTTCCGGCCGGGTATTCGCGCGCTTCATCCGGCCGGTTTTTCGGGTAAACGCGAATGAGGTTGTTTTCCAAATCAACCTCTATTTGATCGCCATCCGCTGCCCCGACATCCGCCTCAATGATTAAAAGACCGACATTGATAGCGTTTCTGAAAAAAATGCGAGCGAAATACTTCGCGATAACGCAGGAAACGCCGGCGTACTTTAAGGCCAAGGGCGCCTGTTCGCGTGAAGAACCGCAGCCGAAATTGTCGCCGGCAACGATAATATCGCCTTTTTTGACATTTTTCGCAAAATCGGGAGCGATTCCTTCCATCGCGTGGTCGGCGAACACTTGCATATCCGTTGTCCGGAGATATTTTCCGGGGATAATGACGTCGGTATCAATGTCGTTCCCGAACGTCCAAACATTTCCTCTGAACTTTTTTTCCATAAAATCACGAATTCTTTAAAATTTAAACAAAATTTCATACGCGAGGATTCATAAAAATATTTCCCGTCAAAAAGAACAGAAAGGAAGGAAAAATGAAATAAAACAGAAATTAAACGAAATGAAAACAGAATAACAAAACGGATGACACAAAATAACAAAATGACAGAAGGATAAATAAAAAAAGAAGACGATGATTCGCCTTCCTTCAACCGCTTTTTAATTTTCAAAATTTGAATTTCAAAAATCAAGAAGATTTTCTTTCTCGTAAAGTTCCTTTTCAGTAATGCTCATGTAAAAGCGGGTCGACCACACGGCTGCTGCGACATCGGCGGCAACGGAAACAACAGACAGAATCAATGTTGTGATTAAAATGAAGACGGGGCCCATCATCAAAAAGAACATAAAGGGCATAAGGAACAAACTCACCAGAGCAATGATCAGAAGAGAGATGAGCACGATAAAAATAATCACTTTTGCCGGATATTGTCTCAGCAGCGCAAACGATTTCTTGAAAGCGGCAATAGCCGGCATGTCGTCAACGACAATAGCCTCGGAAATAAAATAAAAACCAACCGAAATGATGAGCAAGTAAACGAGAGTCAGCAATAAACCGATCATGAATGGAACAAACAACGGGACAGCAAGATCAGATACGATTGAAATGAATGGCTCCGGATTTTCCAGCAATAATTGGTTATATGCATTAAAAATTGCATCAAACGTGTAACCGGTATTTTTGTACGCGAAATAAAGC
>WRDC01000135.1 GCA_009783635.1 Methanimicrococcus sp.
ATTAATTTTTTATGATTTGATAAAGCTAAAGCGGCCGGCTCGGCAACGCCTTTTAATCCAAAACGGCCGGCCTCAGATGCCGATTCCGGCTCCGTTGTATTTAAAACATCATCGGAAAGAAAGCGGATCTCTTTGCCGAGCGTCCAAACCGCGCGAATCAATTCTTCCTCATCCGATTTCAAAACAGATGATGCAAACAAATCAATGTCGGACATCGTTAAACCGGCTTCCGTCAGCGCCATATCAACCGCATCCGTTACCTCCTTCTCCGTGACGCCGCGGCGTGTGCCGATTCCGATAATCAATTCAATCCCTCTGTGTATTGTTTTTTGTTTTTGCCGGTATTTACTTTTTTGCCGGTTTGCCGGTATTTACTTTTTTGCCGGTTTGCCGGCATTTACTCTTTTTTCAGTTTTGCCGGAATTTACTTTTTGCAGTTTGCCGGTATTTACTTTTTGCAGTTTTGCCGGAATTTACTTTTTTGCCGTTTTACCGGCATTTACTTTTTTGCCGTCGATTTCATCCAACGGTACCTGCGTTCCGTCTTTTTTTCTCACCAAAACGGAAACGTCTTCGTCAACGATAATAATTTTCGGGCCTTTGACTTCCAAAACCTCGACCTCTTGGTCCAAGAGGGCGCAGTTGACCGCAATCGTGGATTTCCGGTTTCTGACCTCGCACCCCGCTTTTTCGGCGATGCCCTCGACAGACGGTTTTTGGTGAACTTCCGTTGCCGTTGTAATCACCGGAATTGCGCCAAGTTCCGCAATCCGCCGGGCCGTTTCATTGCCGCCGTGATGTCCGCCGAGGACAGGAATTGCGAAATTCAGTCCCGAATCCGTCACAACCAAAGCCGGGTCTTCCCATTTGCTGCCGAGATACGGCGCGATTTCGCGGATGGCAATGCCGGCCGCAAAGACCGCGACAACGACGTTAAATTCTGAAAAAATGTCTTTGAAAATGCATTTCTCGTAAAGAACGACCTTGCCGTTGAGATGGCGGGCCAGCTTTTCAGCCGTGTCTCTGTTACGTTCAAAAGTGACAACGGCGATTTTCAAATCCATAATTTCCCTCTTTTTTTGTTCAGTCAAGCGGCCCCTGCTTCACGCCGTACAGATAAGATTTGGCGTAATTTTTCGGGTCAACAACGTCGCCGATGATAATCATTGCCGATCTCTTGATGCCGGCGTCTTTGACTTTTCCGGCGATGTCGGCAACCGTTCCGCGAATCACGGCCTGATCGTCCCACGACGCGTGGAAAACAACAGCGACCGGCGTATCTTTCGGACAGCGGACCTTGTCCATGATTTCTTCAATCTTTTGGGTGCCCAAAAAGATTGCCATCGTGCATCCCATTTCTGAAAATTCGGGGATTTGGTCTGTTTCAAGCGTTGTTCCGGCCGGCCTTGTAATAATCAGAGAATCGGAAACATTGTTCAGCGTGAACTGCGTTTCAAGCGCTGCCGCCACCGCAAAAACCGATGAGACGCCGGGAACGCGTTCGGCGGTAATGCCGAATTTTTTCAGCTCTTCGGTTTGCTCGACAATGGACCCGTAAAGGGCGGGGTCGCCGCTGTGAAGGCGGACGACAAATTTGCCGGCTTTCACCGCGTCAACGGTCAGCCGCGTTGTTTCATCCAGCGTCAGACCGTAACTGTCGATACATTCGCCTTTTGTGTATTCCAGCACTTTGGGGTTGACCAGTGAGCCTGCGTAAATCACCAAATCGGCTTTTTCCAAAAGCTCTTTTCCTTTCACCGTGATGAGTTTTTCATCCCCCGGGCCGGCGCCGACAATATAAATCTTATTTTCGCTCATTTCATCTCTCCCGTTCATTTTTTACCGTAGACGATGCTGAAGTAATTTCCTTCTTCGGGAATGTTTTCCTTTCCTTTGACGATGACTTCCCTGTCCGAGAAAAGGCGTTCGGCAAAGATAAATTCTTTATAACCTTCTTTTTCAAACCGCTGAATGATTTCCCGCGGGCGGCGGGCTTTCAGGTGAATAAAATAATTGATATCGGAACCGTCGTGAACTTCAAAAGACGTCTCAACGGCCACACCCATGCGCGCGGCGCAGGAGGTAATAGAACTGATGCCCGGAACGGTTTCAACTTCCACATCCGGCGCCACTTCTTTCATGACCTTTGCCATGTGCGTAAAAGTGGAAAAGAAGTTCGGATCGCCGATCAGGCAAAAAGCCACATCTCCTTTTCGGGAGTAGTCGGCAACATTTTTCGCATTTTCCGTCCAAATCTCTTTTAATTTTTTCTCATCGTAGATCATGGGAAAATCCAAAATTTCCGGCTCTTCCGTCACATACGGGCGAACCAAATCGGCGGCCATTTCACCGGGAACAAATACTTTAATGCTTTCTTTTAAAATTCGCACCGCTTTCAAGGTCAGCAATTCCGGGTCACCCGGGCCTAAACCGATACCATATAACATTTTTCAATCCACTCTGTAACTTAAATTCATAAATTTCAAACTAATAATATATAATAATTCGTAATACGAAATCAAAGCATTTTTAAAAATTAATATTTTTTTGCTTTGTCTTGGGCTTTGTCTTGGGCTTTGTCTTGGGCCTTGTCTTGGGCCTTGTCTTGGGCCTTGTCTTGGGCCTTGTCTTGGGCCTTGTCTTGGGCCTTGTCTTGGGCTTTGTCTTGGGCTTTTTGCTTTTTACCGGCGTTTCCCCGACATAATATAAACAGGATTTTCCGGCCGGAACATCGTTTCTCCCGTCAGTTCCTCACTTTTGGAGGCGATAATATGAACTGTCTCGTCATAAATGCCGATCTTTTTCATGTGTTCGATCACGCGGACAACCGTCTCGATGCGGACGGCATTGACAATAATTGACCGGGCGCCTTTTTCAACAAGCGCGTCCAAAACCGCGGTAATGTTCTTTGTGCCGCCGACAAAGGCGCAATCCACTTTTTCCAACGTTGAAATCACG
>WRDC01000136.1 GCA_009783635.1 Methanimicrococcus sp.
ACACAGCCGCTGCGTCTCGGGTGTACGGGCGTTGCAATCGGAGCCGCCGGCTTTTCGGCAATCGTGGATATGCGGGGCGTTGCCGACTTGTACGGCCGTCCGCTGACAGTGACGCGCGTTGCCGTTGCCGACAATTTGGCCTCGGCCGCCGAAGCCGTTATGGGTGAAAGCGGGGAGAGCATTCCGTTCGCTTTGATCCGAAATGCCAAAGCTGTCTTTGATCCGGCGGCTGTCGGCATTGAAACCATTCCGCCGGAAGAATGTATGTATTGGGGCGTTCTTCAAAAAGATTTATAAAAAAGAGGGGAAAAAACACAAAGATTATTTAGAAGTTTTGTATATCCGTAAAGATTGTTTGTTATTAAAAAAACAGGTGAAACTATGAGTCTTGAAATTATTGACTTTACCGCCGCTTGGTGCGGTCCGTGCAGAATGCAAAAACCGATTATTGAAGAATTGGAAAAAGAATACGGCGACAAAGTAAAATTCAGTGTCATTGACGTCGATGTCGACCAATCCCTCGCGCGCGAATATTCCATTCATGCCATTCCGACGATTGCCATTCTTTCGAACAATGAAGTGGTCAGCAGTTTTGTCGGTTTGACTTCCAGAGATAAATTGGAAACAGAAATTAAAAAATACCTTTAATTTTTCATTTTCTTTTTTATTTCTTTTGCTGCGTGTCTTTTTACTTACCGGTTCATTTTGTATCTTAAAATTGCCGCAATGCCGCCGAGAGCATTCAGTTTTTGTCCCGGCTCAAATTCCGTGCTGAAAATAATCACTTTGCTCTGCCCCGCTTCCGCGTCTTTCATCATTTTTTCAACCGAAACGCCCATCGCGCTTTCATCCGTTTCGCGTTCCGCGCGCAATTTTTCATCTGCCACGAGCAATATTTCAACCGCGCCGAATTCGACCGCCGTCTTCACTTCGGCGGGACCGTACACGGCTTTGCCGTCGATTGAAATTTCTTTCAGCAGCCGGTCCATGTATTCCGCTTCTCTGGAAAGGCGTGATTCATGCATGATTTTGTCAATCGACCCTTTCTTTAAAACTTCCAAAAACCCGGAAATCCCAATCATCGTACTGTCTTCAACAACCGTTTTTCCGGCGATATCGGGATACGCCTTTTTGAAATAAATCATAAAATCGTCCTTCGTAAACCCGGGCCCGCAAACAACGACCGCCGCCTTTTCGTCATGAACGAAATTCAATTTATCGGCAACCTCTTTAAAGAAAACATCGCGAAGCCCGTTTTCTCTTTTCCCTGACGATTGGCGGATATGAGCGTACGGTTCAATACCGTAATGCCTGACCAACCCGATGTCCGCGTCCCCTTCTTCGATGCCCGCGAGAATCACTGACGGCCGTTTGCCCGCCTCTTCCGCCTCGCGGATGCGTTCCAGCTGGTCGTTCTTCCACTCCTCCTTAATAACGGACAGATTCATGCCTTCCTCAATATTGAGCGTGTGGTGCAGCCCCGTGTCCATGCCGTGTTCAATGACGCCTTGGATGCGCAGGCGGTTGGCAAACTTGTGAAACTCCGCCTTTTCAACACGGATACCGAGCCTGACGGTGACCTTTTCCAACTTCTCAGGCCGGATTTTATCGGCGGCGTCTTCCGGTTTACGTTTCGTCAAAGCAAAAACAATGTCGTTCGGGTCAATAATGTATTTCAGGTGCCAAAGGTCCTCTAACGTATCCGTCATCAAAGCGATTTCGCCGCTTCTGCCTTTCAGGTCCTTTTTCAGCACTTTCATATTTTCTCTTCCGTTATTTCATCTTTTTACTCATTGTCCGTTTCATTTATCACTTTACCGCCGTCAAGCCCGTTCCTGATATCCGACTCTCCGGGCGGCATCATCATGGCAATTAAATCAGGGGAAGCGATTTGTTTCAGGAATTTTTGATCCTTAATGGTATCCGTATAGAGCCTGTACATCTTTTTGGACAGGTCATTCTGATTGAATTTCCCCGGAACGATTTCAAAAACATAATCGGCGCGGCTTTTGACGGCTGAGATCGGGCCACCGATGACGCGCGTCTCTTCTTTCAATTCCAAGCCGACCGCCAGCTCCAGCGCGACGTCTTCAAAGTAACGGCGTTCGCCGCGAATGATAAAGGAACCTTTTGTGATGTATTCGCCGGTTTCGGGCGTCTTTGACACCTGCTCGGCTTTCACCATGTAGCAGTCGCCTGACGCGGCTTTTCCTTTCCATAATGTGGAGTGGGAGACGGCAAACGTTGCCGCTTCTTTAATGGTTGATTCGGGTACCGCTTTTCCTTCGGTTTTGATGACCGTCAGCGGCGCGCCCGGGTGCTGGGTGTGGAACACGAGGTCTCGTTTTTCCATGTATTTCTTGAAGATTTCTTCGTTCGTATCGGAATCCCTGCCGCCGACAACTAAAAAGCCGTCGGAGGAAACGAACCATTTGAAACGGTCGTACCAATGCTTTTTCCGGCGAAGCGTGAATTCCTGCGCCTTGGATTTGTCCTTGTCTTTTTCTTTCTCCTTTTCCTTCTTCTCCAAAATCGCCAGCGTGTCAGCCATCGCGGTGTTTGCGCCGCTCTTTTTCTTCTCAAACTTCTTGGCTTGGTCATAATAGACATTGGCGTTTTGAGGAATCGTTTTACGGATGTCCAAAACGGCTTTGCAGTCTTTCAAATCCACGGTCACGGAGGCGTCCGCCTGCTGAATGGATAAAATCGCTTTGGCGGCTTCATTGCTGTTTTCCTTTTTGGCGATGTCAATAATTTTCTTGATGTCATCCCACGAGCGGCCGCTGTCGCGCGCGGCGCTGAGGACTTTTAAAACCGACTCAACAAATGAATAATTGGCGTAAATCGTCTCGGCAATCTTTGTGTTCTTTTCGATTTCGCGGTCAAATTTCTCAATCGTGTCCACCTGCTGCTTCAGCCGGCGCTCATAAATGCCGAGTTTTTTGTCCTGC
>WRDC01000137.1 GCA_009783635.1 Methanimicrococcus sp.
AAAGAGATATTTAAAACAAGGAAAAGGAGGAAAAGAATCGGCCAACGCATCGGCTGCGTCTGAAAATCCTCCCAAAAAGAAAAAAAATCAGTGAAACAAAATTTCAGAATCAGATATCCGGCGGGATTGTTTCAAGTTTTCCGAGAATGCTCCAGATGAGAGTTCCGGTGTGCATCGGAAGGTTCGGGTCATAGCTGACATCGGAAAGAGTCTTTAATGCCGAAGCGGCGCGTAAGAAGAGTTCTTGTTTTTCATCCTTGAGAACATCCATAATTTCGGTAACAGAGCGTTTAATATTTCTTGGGACGGATGTATCGTTTGCGATTATTTCCAATTCAACAATACATTGGTCAATAGTTTTTTTGTATTCATCGGCTGACATAATTATCACCTGCATAAAAGCGTCTTTAAATCTGTTCAATCCGGCAAAACAAGATATCGTTATTGACATGTGCTGCTGACTGTATTTCCGTCTTAGCGTTCACACAGATTTAAAAAATTATTTTTTATTTTTCATTTTTGCGAATGTTTAGTTTAGTAGAGAGAGATATCATTTAAACTTAACCTTTTCAATATGTAAACTTTTAGAACGATTTTGAAAAAACCGCGCCGGTTTCAAACAAGAGAGGCCGGAAGAAGTTTTTCGAAAGATTAATTACGGGAAACAGACAATTTACAAGAAATAAAGTTTAAAAGGAAAAGAAAGGAAAAAAAGGAAAAGAAAGGAAAGTGAAAAAATGACCTCCGACGAGAATGTCAAAAAAATAGCCCGTTTCCTCGAAAACGGCGGCACAATGCTTGCCAGTCATTGTGAAACCTGCGGCGCACCGCTCTTCAGATTTAAAGGCGAAATTATCTGCCCGATTTGCAGCGGTGTTGAAACCGACCGTGTGCCGGCGCCGGCTTCAAAGAATGCGGCTCCTGCCGCTTCCCCTCTCGGCTCTCCCGCCAAAAAATCCGGCGCGCCCCAAAACACAGGACAGAAGAAGAAAAAGGAGCAAGAACAAGCCGAAATCAAAGGCACAATCGAAAGACCCTTTGATGCAACCGAAAGAACTCTTTATTCTGTTGATGGCGAAAGACTCAGGGAATTAATTCTGTTCAAAATAACGGAAGTGGCCGAAGATATGCAAAATGAAACCGACCCGCGCCGTATTTATGAAAATTTGGAATTAATCGAAAAAGGATTAGATATTATTGAGCGGCTGTCCTGAAGGCCGCTTTTATCTTTTTCCTCCTACTGTCCTTTTCCTATCCAATTTTTATCCTTATCCTCTCTTTATTCCTATTTTTTTCATTATTTTTTGTACTCCGCTTCCACCACTTCGCGTATTCGCCGAGCCGTTTTTTTACCGATGCCTTTCATCCGGCACAAATCCTCTTCGCTTGCATTAAAAATGTTGTTCAGCGAACCGAATTCGTTTAAGAGAAGCCGTGCGGCATGCGGCCCGATACCGGAAATGGATGACAGAACATACTCCTGCTGCTCACCGGTCGTTTTGGCCGGTTTTTTGCCGTGAGGATTGACGGTTTTTTTTCCGGCGATCTGCTCTTTCTTTGCCATCATTTTCAAAAGAAGAGCCGTTTCGTCTTCATCTTTGGTATAAAAAATGGAAACATTTAAGTCGATTTCAATGGAAAGTAAAGCGCCGCGGATCGAATTTTGATTCATTGACCCGCCGGCGGTCTCATCCATCCCTTCAACGATTAAGACCGGTTTTTTGTAAGCGCGCGAGAGGTCTATCAGCTGAGAAAACAAATTGCGTTTGCCGTCAATCAATGAAGCGGTAAAATCGGCGGCGGTTTTTCTCTCAACCGCCATATCATCGCTGATAACGTAATCGGCAACATCCAACTTTGCGGTTTTCAGCAAAAGGCCCTGCGCTTCCAAACGCCGCAAAATGCCGCTTTTCATTTCACGGCTATCGGCGAGGATTCTCAAAACCGGTTCTTTCGGGTCGTCAAAAACAAGATCGTCCGTCTCAAAATTATCAGAAAAAACATGACTTCGGACGGGAGGCATATTCAAAGCAGGGAAATCGGCGGCGGAAACATCCATTGGTTCCTCGCATCCGGCCAAAATTTCGGGAACGTTGGGAGCGGTTTCTTTTTCGGCCGGAAGCGTTTCGGGGCGGGCGGATGCATATTTTTCCTTGAATTCCCGTTCGAAATCCGCAAATACCTTCTGGCCGCCGGATACGTTGTCAACCGTTTCGTTCAGAAATGTTTTTTTCAAATTTTCCATCTCAAAAAGCATCCGCTTCTCTTTATTTTGACTGCTCCAGCGGTAGGCTTCATCGCGCGTCCCTTTCGTTACCAGCACAATAACGCGGCCGGCTTGGAAACGGCCCGTTCTTCCTTTTCTTTGAATGCTCCGGATTTCCGAAGGCACCGGCTCATAGAACAGAACCAGATCGGTTGCCGGAATGTCCAGTCCTTCCTCGGCAACGGATGTCGCGATGAGCACATTATGGACGCCTGCGCGGAACTGCTCGATGATTTCCGTTTGCTGCTTTTGTGTCAGGCCTTTATCCTTATTGCGTGACCCCTGACCGACAAAACGGACGGGGCGGACATCGGGCACTTCCCCCAAAGCCTCCCGGACAACATTTGCGGTTTCCCTGAAATTTGTAAAAACAATTATTTTAGAATCGGGAGACGCTACCAGCTGGTTGCTGACAATATGTTGCACGGCAGAGAATTTCGGATGTTCCGCTTCACATTTTTCCGTTAGGTGGAAAGCCTGCCGGAAATAAAGGTCGGCCGCAATCCGTTTGGCCGCCTTGCTGGCGCCGGATGTGCCGGCTTCTTCCTCCATTTTCTTCAAATAAGCCAAAAGCGGCTT
>WRDC01000138.1 GCA_009783635.1 Methanimicrococcus sp.
AAAAAAAACGATGTCATCGCGGTTGCGTTTTCCGGCGGCAAAGACAGTTCCGCCGCCCTTTTGTTAATGCATAAAATATTCGGCGAACGGCCGGACATACGAATTGTCGCGATTACGATTGACGAAGGCATCAGCGGTTACCGCAACTTTTCAATAAAGAGGGCGAAAGAAATGACAAAAAGCCTCGGCGTCGAACACATTGTCCTCTCTTTTAAAGAAGAATACGGAAAAACGATGGACGAAATCGTTGCTGAAAAGAAGATCGTGGAAATGCGGTACAGCGACGAGAAAAAAGAAATCGGCCCGTGCAGTTATTGCGGCGTTCTCCGGAAACAGATTCTCAACAAAGCCGCGCGCGATATCGGCGCAACCAAACTGGTCATCGGCCACAATCTGGACGACGAGGCGCAGACAATTATGTTGAACCATTTCCGCGGCGATGTGGAAAGAATGGTCCGGTTTTCAGCCGTAAATGAACGAGACGGGTTTATCGTTCGCGTCAAGCCCCTTCGAAAAATTCCGGAAAAGGAAGTGGCGCTTTATGCGTATCTTCATGATTTGCCGATGGAGCTGACAGCTTGTCCGTATTCGTTCGGCGCTCTTCGAAAAGAGGTCCGCCGCCTTTTGAACTCTTTTGAAGTCAACCACCCGGGAACAAAATATTCCCTTGTCAGCGGTTATGATACAATGGCGCCGCTGATTTCACAAGCGTTGGATGTTTCCGTCATGAACAACTGCCAAATCTGCGATGAGCCGTGCAGCGACACAGTCTGCCAAGCATGTAAAATGCTTGAGAAAAAAGCAACGGAACGATAAAAAGAACAAAAAACATCTCAATTGATCACAAACAGGTAGAGATAAGCCAAAATTAAAATAACCGAAATCAAAAGCATATTTTTCATTTTGACGATATCAACGACATGGTGGATTTCTTCATCAATTTGATGTTCAATTTCATTTAAATCCATCCGTAATTCTCCTTTTTTTTATTTTTTTATTTCCCTTTTTGACATTTTTAAAAACCGGTTCGCCATCTCCGACCGGTTCGCCATTTCCGACCATATCATTTTAATGTCATTTCATTTAAATGTTACCGAATCGCTTTGAAGGCCGCGTTAAAATTAATTGGGATTTTCGAGTGGCTCAAGCGTCTCTGTCTGAGGGGATCATAGAGCCATAAATGATTCCTCTTTGCCCTATACCGTAACAGAGCCGCCTGAAATTGCTCCGAAAATACGATACGATTATTACCCATCCGAAGTTATTATATCAATACACTGAATATGAACTCCATCTTAAATTTCGTCTTAAATTCTCTTAATTCTTTTAAATTTCATCCGAATGATTCCTCTTATAATTCCATCTTAAATTCCATCTTAAACTCCCTTAAACTCCCTTAAACTCCATTAAACTCCCTTAAACTCCCTTAAACTCCATCTTAAAATCCATCTTAAAATCCATCTTATTAAACCATGTATTCGATTTTATGATTAATTTGACGAAAACGTGATTATCATGTCATTAAAAGCACTCAGAACACATTTTACCGGTGAAATCGACCCGGAGCCGGACAACGGCAAAACCGTGACGCTCGCGGGCTGGGTCCACGAAATCAGAGACCTTGGCGGCATTACATTTCTTGTTCTTCGCGACCGCACCGGACGCGCGCAGGTGACGCTTGTTAAGAAAAAGGTTGAACCCGAACTCTTGGAAACCGTCAAGCGGCTCAGCCGCGAATCCGTTGTTTCCGTGACCGGAATCATCAAGGCCGAGCCTAAAGCCCCGAACGGCTATGAACTTCTGCCCGAAAACGTGACGCTGTTAAACGCCGCCGAATCGCCGCTGCCGATGGACACGACCGGAAAGGTGGACGCCGAACTCGACACGAGACTTGACAACCGGTTCATGGACCTCCGCCGCGAGGAACAGACCGCCGTTTTCATCATCCGAAATACCGTTTTGCAGGCGCTTCGTGACTTTTTGGATCAGAACAAATTCGTGGAAACCGCGACCCCGAAAATAGTCGCCGCGGCGACCGAAGGCGGAACGGACCTGTTCCCGATCAGCTACTTTGACCGCGAAGCTTTCCTCAACCAAAGCCCGCAGCTCTTTAAGCAGATGCTGATGTCTGCCGGACTGGACCGCGTTTATGAAATCGGCCCGATTTTCAGAGCGGAAGAACATGACACGAGAAAACACCTCAATGAAGCCACATCCATTGACATTGAAATGAGCTTTGCCGACCATGAAGACGTCATGGAGCTTTTGGAAAAAATGATTGTTTACGTTTATGAGCAAGTGACCGCAAAATGCCGGCCGAATCTGGCCGTTCTTGAATTAGAGCTGACCGTTCCGAAACTGCCGTTTAAAAAATACACATATGAGCAGGTTTTGGATGTCATCAACAATGAAATTCCCGAAATCGGAGAAAAAATGGTATTCGGCGATGATATCGGAACACAGGCCGAGCACTTGTTCGGCGAATACGTCTTCAACAAAACCGGCGAATCCC